>CALXKS010000083.1 GCA_944389015.1 uncultured Spirochaetaceae bacterium | reverse complement strand
CCATGCCCTGTCCATCACTGTCCAGGCGGTAGTCTCTTACACTGCCGTTTCACCCTTGCCCGTAGGCGGTCTGTTCTCTGCTGCACTTTCCGTAGCGTTACCGCTCCTGGCCGTTAACCAGCACCATCGTCCTGTGGAGCCCGGACTTTCCTCCTTTCGGCGATTGCTTCCAGAGCCTGGAAAAATCCTATCAGAAATCCTCGAAGCCCTCGCCCATTCCCATAGACTCATCATAGCTATCGGAATCAGACTTCTGGCCTTCGCCCTCTCCGCTGCTCTTGCCTTCACCCTTGGATGGCTCAAGCTGCTCGAAGATATAGTTCTTCTCGATATCCTCGGGAAGTTCCTCATAGTATATGATCCTTGAGCAGTACGGACAGTATTCAATCTCATTGCTCTGCTGCTTGAGTCTGAGATCAATGACGAACTGCATCGGAAGGACTCTGTCACAGCCCATGCAGACCTGACCATGTACAGGAACGATTCCAAGTCCCTTCTTCTTCCTTACGATATTGCAGAACTTAGCATAGAGCTCTTCAGAGATCGTCTCACCCTTGATTCTCTCACAAGCAGCTTCCTTCTCTTCGATAGAAGCAGCGATCTCATCAAGATGAGCCTGGATCTTGGAGCGTTCCTCATCGACCCTGGCCTTGATCTCATCGCAGACTGTCTCCTGAGCCTGAAGATCACCCTGAAGCCTCTCAAGTTCCTGCGTCTTCGATGTGCGCTGCTTCAGGAGCGTTGCTTCCTGTATCCTTGCCTCATCAAGCTGCTTTGAAAGCGCTTCGTACTCTCTCTGGGTATTGAGGTACTCCATCTGCTTCTCATAGCCTGTTCTGGCATTGAATGCATCCTCGTATCTAATGGAGAGTGACTTCACCTCATCGGTGACTGCCTTGTACCTTTCATTGAGCTCAAGATATTTCTCATTGGCTTCCTTGAGAAGAGTCTCCTCTTTCCTGAGATCCGCAGGAAGCGTCTCTGCCTGTATCTCAAGATCGAACTTCTCACTGAGAACCTTCTGGAGCTCTCTCAGGCATTCAAGCTTGTCGTTATCACTCATTTCCTTCTTTCTCCTCAAATTGCTCTTGCGTCTGCATCTCCGCAGAAGCCCTTCCAAAAGATGAAAAGACTCTTCAGGAGATTATTGCAGGAATGCACGAAATTGTCAAAGCCAGTCATGGCTTCATCAGTTCCAGTCCTTGAGCTGGCGGCTTCTCTTCGGATGGCGCAGTCTTCTGAGTGCCTTCGCCTCGATCTGTCTGATTCTCTCCCTTGTGACATCGAAGTAAAGACCGACTTCCTCAAGAGTGAGCGCATAGCCATCATCCAGACCGAACCTCATCCTCAGGACCTCCTGCTCCCTCTGCGGAAGCGTGGAGAGAAGCTCTCTGATCTTATCCTGAAGCAGGACAAAAGAGGTCTGGTTAGCCGGATTCTCCGCATCCTTATCCTCGATGAAATCAGAAAGAACGCTATCCTCCTCCTCTCCGACAGGTGTCTCAAGGGATATTGGCTCCCTGGCAACGGATTTGACATTCTTCACCTTTGCCTCAGGCCATCCGAGATGATCCGCGATCTCCTTATCGGTCGGCTCACGCCCCAATGACTGCATCAGGACTCTGGACTCCCTCACGACCTTATTGATCTGCTCAATCATATGGACAGGAACTCTGATCGTCCTGGCCTGATCGGATATGGATCTGGTGATTGCCTGCCTGATCCACCATGTTGCATATGTCGAGAACTTGAAGCCCTTCTCATACTCGAATTTCTCTACAGCCTTTATCAGTCCGATATTGCCTTCCTGGACGAGATCGAAGAACTGAAGACCTCTGTTTGTATACTTCTTCGCGATTGATACAACGAGACGCAGGTTGGCCTTGATAAGCCTATCCTTTGCGCTCTTCTGTATTCTCTGCCCTGCCTGGATATCCTTGACAGCCTGGATTATCTCATCGGAGGAACACTCGAAATCGGTCTCGATCGTCCGGAGCTCCTTCTCTGTGAGCTGAAGATCCTTTATCTCCTCCTTGATCTGGTCGGAGGTCATTCCGAGGCTTTCCTCGATGGACTGAGCCTTGGATCTTGTTGCAAGATCACGGCCAAGCTGCCTGAGCTCCTTTGTGGAGGAGACCTTGAGATGCTCTTCAGATGCCTTCTTCTTCGTATTGCAGAGAAGGATCTTGTCCCTGGCATTGATGAAGAGATCCGTCAGATCATCTATCTCTTCCTGCTGGATCTCTATCGGGGTGATCCAATCTGTCACAGGAACATATGAACCAGCTTCAAGCGCCTCCATCTCCTTTCTGAAATCGGTATAGCGCTTCGCAAGCTCTGCCTCGGTAGTGCTGTACTCATCCTTGACGGATCTGTGGATCCTCTGGATTTCCTTCTCGAGCTCGGAGCTCTTCATATCGCCATGCTCCTGGCGGTAGAGCTTGTCCTTGGAAGCGACCTCATTGGCTATCTTGGTATTGAGCTCAGCCTCCTCCCGCCTTATGCCGTCAAGCTTCTCTTCCAGCTTCCTGATCCTGTCCTCACGGCTCCTGTCACGGCAGAACGAGAGCCACTCCTCCCTTGTCTTGAAATCAGAGCGTTTCCTGCCCTGATAGAGCGGGGATGACTCATCAGGCTGTCCGCCGAGCTGATTGAGAAGATGCTCATGCATCTCTTTCACTTCTTTTGAAAGCTCTGGAGCATCACCTGCAAGAAGCAGTCTTCCCTTAAGATCAAGATACTCCTTGATCTCCTTCGGTATATCCTTTCCAAGAACATCCTTATAGGCTGATGTATATCTCTTCTGGATGGAGAGGAATTCCTTGAGCTCCTCTGTCGAAAGGGACTCCTCTGTATCCTCCTCGATCTTCATGTTCATCTTCTCGATGATATCTGAGAAGAATTTGATCAGGATCCCGCTCTCCCTTATGACGGACTCGACAATCTTCGCACCCTTCTCCATCTGCATTGCAAGCTCGACTTCCTGCTCGCCGGTAAGGAGATTCTCATTGCCTATTTCCTTGAGATACAGCCTGATCGGATCATCCTGGGATGTATCATAGCGGGACTGAGCCTGATGTGATTTATGCTCTGCAGAGTGCTCAGAGAAAGAGGAGATATCGATAAAGCGCTCAGAAGACACCTCTGTATCATCATCGGTGCCCTTCCACTCATTTATGTTCTCCTCTTCTTCCTCCTCATCCTCAGCATCCTCGTCCTCATCGTCATCATCACCTGATTTCTTCTTGATGACGCGGCCTTCCTCATCTTCTTCGTCCTCGTCCTCAATATCCTTCAGCTCATCATCGCTGGGACCTTCTTCCTCATCATCCTCAGAGCCTTCCTCCTCTCCTGCGAACTCCTCATCATCGGAGAAATCATCGAGGTCCTCTTCCGAAGGCTCAGCCATGAAGTCAGGCTCGCTTTCCTCTGTGTCTTCCGTATACTGAACGCCATCATCCTTCAGCGCCTCGATAACTGAATCGAGATCGAATGCCGTATCCTTATGCTTCTTCATAAGCGATACGATATCGATAAGGCTTATCTCTCCCTGCTCCTTCGAATAGACGAGAAGCTCCTTATAGAATGCTGAATTCCTGAAATCCTGTTCCGCCATTATTCCTCACTCCGGGTTCTTCTGAATAGATCCGCTCTCAGGGCCGCAATATCCCTATCAAGTTCGGTCTTGCGCTCAAGCGCATCCCTTATCTGATCAGGATCAAGCGAGTCCGAGAAGGATCTCAGCTGATTCGACAGCACAGTGCGCTGATCTTCCATTCCTCTGAGAGCCAGTCTATCCGCTGCTTCGTCCAGGGCGCTTACCTTTCCATTGCGATACTCATCGAGCTCGAAGGAAGTGGCCACATCATTTCTTGCCTTCTCATCTGAGATCAACGAAAGAAACAGTTCATTGCCTGTGATGTCGTTCCTCATGGCATTCTCCAGTGCCATGTATATTATCTCTGCCTCTGTATCCCTGAGATCGCCGAAACTGATCCTCTGGCGATACTGTCTGAAAAGATTTCTATGATTTGCAAGAAAGAGCATCGCATAGAGATCAATCGATACAGATGCGCGATTGAATTTCATATCCGGTTTCCCGGCTGCTGTTATATCTTCCTCCTCTCCACCGTATCCAGTTCCACCTGACTCCAGATCCTCCCTGATCGTATCATCGGGAACGGAAAGCAGCACGGAAAGGGATGATATATAGCTATCCCTCTCAACACTGGAACGAGTCCCCAGAAGAAATGGAGAAATCGCCTTGAGAAAGTCAGACTTTCCCCTAGGCGTTCTGATATTATACTTTACACGCTCTTTGTTTACAAGATAGCTGAATGCCGTCTCAGAGGGAGTGAAGTCGTTTCTGAGCGCTTCTTCTCCGTATTTCTCGATAATCTCCGAGGCATCCTTGCCTTTTGACAGATGATGGACAGAGCAGTCCAGTCCCTTGCTATGGAGAATCATTATGGCCTTGTCTGTTGACTTCTGCCCTGCTTCATCGCTGTCGAACATGATGTCAACACGATCGGTATAGCGGCTGATGAGCTCTGCCTGCTCTTCAGTGAATGCAGTACCGAGGGATGCGATGGCATAGGTTATCCCAGCCTGATGCATCGATACGACATCGAAGTTCCCTTCGACAAGAAGAGCCGGGGAAGATCCGTTCTTAAGCGTATCAAGCGCTTCGTAGAGCCCGAAGAAGTTATGGCGTTTGGAATATACAAGGGTGTCAGGAGAGTTGACATACTTCGGCACATTATCACGGCCGGAAAGATCCCTGCCTGAGAATGCGATTGTCCTGCCCTGTCTGTTCCTTACTGGAAATACCAGCCTTTCCTGGAAAAGAGAGTATGGATAACTGTTCTGCGAGAAGAGCCCTGACTTCCTGAGAATGTCATCGGAATAGCCCTTGGAAATAAGAAAGTCATGGAGCCAGTATGCTCCCTTAGGCGCATATCCAAGCTGGAAGCGCTCTATCATTTCAGAAGAGACATTGCGCTTTTCAAGATATTCCCTTGCATTCTTCCCTTCCGGAGAGGACAGAAGAAGATAGTGGAAGGCTCCCTGAAGCCTCTGGTTGAGATCATACAGGGCCTCGATCTCCCCCTTATCCTTCTTCTCTCTCCTGCCGCTCTGCACTTCGAGCTCAACGCCTGCTTTATTCGCAAGGAACTCAACAGCCTCAGGAAAGGTAAGGTGCTCCATCTTCATGATGAAGGTGAACATATCCCCTGATTCCCCGCAGCTGAAGCAGTGATAGAAGCCATCCTTCTCATTTATCGCAAATGAAGGAGTCCTCTCGTTCCCGCCTCCATGGAAAGGGCATTTTGCCCAATACCGTCCGCTCTTTGCAATGACAGGAACATATGAACTGACAACATCCTTGATTGTCAGCCTCATCTTTATCGCATTGATTGTCTGATCGGTATATCTAGGCAAGGCAGGCTCCACTATTCAATATAAGGAAAAAAAGCCGATACGTCACTTCTTTCCGAACAGCATCAGAGGAGGATCGCCGTCCTTCATGCGCTTTTCGATCTCCCGCTTGGGTATAAGGTCACCTTTTCCTATGCCAGGGCAGTAATTTTTCTCGTTCTCCCAAGCCTCCCTGCTCTGCATGATGCTCTTCCAGAATGGATACTGGCTGCACTGATGCGGGCGTACCGGGTAAATCCCGCAGCCCTTCTCCGTAAGGAAAATGCAGTCATAGTTCTCCCTCTCCTTCAATGAGACGAGCGAATACTCACCGCAGTCGACAATCCTGCAGTATTCATTGAGGAATTCCTCCCTAGGAAGACCTAGGTATTCAGCTTCTTCGTTTATCTCCTTGTCGGAAAGATAGACGAAGCCCGGCTCTGAAGAGCAGCAATATCGGCACATCTGGCACTGGAATCTCAGACCTTTATCGTAGAACATAGCTTTCCCTCTGCTAGTCTATTGATTTTCACCAAAGAAGCAATATGCCATTCCGGGATCCGGCTGAAGCTGATACAATATAAGCGAGGAAGATCAATGAGAAAAGCTCTTTCTGTTCTGTTCATCATTCTTTCAATGCTGCCTCTCTCCGCAGCATATAGCGTCGTGATTCCTGAGACTGCGGATGGAAACTATCTGATCATGGATTCCCTCGGAGAAACCCTTCCGCTCGATGACACTCTCTATTACAAGGAATGGTCAGGCCTCCTTGCAGAGCAGCTCAACACCGGGATCTATAAGATAAAGGAGAATGAAAGATCGATCATCATAGTCACCAAAAGCTACTCCATGGATCTTCTCCGCTATGCTCTCTGGTCACAGATGGATATATCGGCAATAGTCGTACCAGTGCTTCCTGATATCGAAACATCGGAACTCCGCGATTCGAAAATCACACAGGCGGTTACGCTCACGGAGCCTTCAGTGCAGGAGAAGAGCAGCTATTACATCCACAATATCGATATCGATACGATAGAACCTGGAGATGTAATAGAAATAGTTGATGGGAATGCCTTGATTGAAGAAAAGGAGATAGTCGTATACTGTCCTCACTGCGGTGAGACATTCACTGTCACGATCCGATAGAACCATAAGAGATCAAGGACAAGCGAATCGTAGCTCTTAGTATCAATCCATATTGCAGCCACAGATATATCGATAGATATAGACCAATCACAGAAGAAGAGCATCACAAGCGTATAGATAATATGCATAATCATCATAGAATCCAGGATTATGTTGGGAAATCTGAAAATCTGCATGATACCGATTGACACAATCGGAAGTTTCATGTTTAATACCATTGTTCTTACGGAGAGGTTCCCGAGCGGTCAAAGGGGGCAGACTGTAAATCTGTTGGCTTAGCCTTCGAAGGTCCGAATCCTTCTCTCTCCAGAAAAGCCATATACTTGGGCAGATGCTTAAGAATATGGCTTTCTTTTTTTGACTTCAAACCTCGAAGATTGGCTCTATGTCCCCACGAAGATCTTAAGATTTGAATGGTTTGCAACTTAGTACGCTTTTAAGAGTATAATTCTTGATTTTATACTCTTATAAAAGCATAATCAGAGTGGAGGCATGAATGAATCTTATTCTTTACTATGGTTCTTCGAATGAGATACCTGTTCCGATATTCGGTGGAGGCAAGCCATATAATGATTATGGACCTGCATTCTACTGTACCCGTGAACAGGACATGGCAAGAGAGTGGGCCTCTGCAAAGGACAGAGATGGTTATCTCAATGCATATTCATTCGACTCGGATTCCCTGGATATCCTTGACTTGTCCAACCATACTGTTCTTCATTGGCTTGCATTGCTTCTTGAAAACAGGACTTTCCGACTGTCGTATCCCTTGGGCGTTGATGGAAAGGAATATATTCTCAGGAACTTTTCATTGGATTATCAGAGCAAGGATCTGATAATAGGCTACAGAGCTGATGATAGCTATTTTGCGTTTGCTCAGGACTTCCTGAATGGCACCATTTCATACACGCAGCTCGGACAGGCAATGAAGCTTGGAGATCTCGGAATTCAATATGCAATCAAAAGCAGGGAAGCCTTCAGCAGACTTAAGTTCATTTATTCGGAATCCGTATCTTCTTCAATATGGTATGAGAGAAGAATGAATCGCGATCTTATGGCAAGGCGCCAGTATTTTGATGGAATCGCAAAGAGGAAGAAAGGCGATCTGTATATCACATCCATTCTGGATGAAGAGATCAAGCCTAGCGATCCTCGTTTGATGTAGCAGGAGGATAGCACGATGCCTAATGCATATGACTATATCTACCTTAGGGATGCTCAGGATAACCTAGGGCAGATGTTCGACTACCTCATCTGTGGATGCGGGCTGTCAGCTTCAAAAGCCGCAGAATTCTTCATCTTCTCTGAAATCTCCCGGTTTTTTGCAAACGGTGATGTAAGATATATTGCCGGCATGTCCGGAATCGAACTTGGCAATCTGCTGCTTGACGAGCATTGTCTGAAACCCGGCCCCGATCATCGGCCTGTATTCAGCAGAAGCCCTGAGTACTGGGCTGGATGGGCACTCGCTTATTATCAATGGAAAAGGAATCTGTCCTTTCAGGAGATAATCCTGACGATTCCATTCGATGAGATAGTATCGATGTATCTGCCATATCATGAAATGGATGCTGAGAAGTTCTCCGATGAAATGGACCGGAAGTATTCCGAACGAAAGTCCGGAACAAACCTGCAGATCCGGCGCAGGAGGATAGGATTAAGCCAGAGCGAGCTTGCTGAAAGCACTGGAATAAGCAAAAGAACCATTCAGCAGTATGAGCAGCGCGTTCTGGATATCAACAAAGCTGCTGCATGGAATATCTATTCGCTTTCGAAAGCTCTTTTCTGCAGTATGGAGGATCTCCTGGAGAAAACGGCGCCAGAGGTATGAAGCCGCTTGCTTATATCAACAGGGCGGTCCTATCTCCGTTCCTATCGATACCGCAAAGCTTGAGAATGCATTCAGGCACAGTCTCGTGAGCCATGGATACAGGATTCTTTTCTCTGAGCTAGGGAGATAACAGATTGTCTTGCTTGACAAAATATAGTCCCATTCAGCTTTATACAAAAGCGTAAGCATAGGTATGTGGTTTTTTTGTTTCTCATCTGCTATTCTGCATCAAGGCCAGTCAAATGCTTGATTTCTCATCTGAATCTGTAAAAAAAGGAATTATATACTGCTGTGCTATCGATGATTCTATCTCATCCGATGATTACATCAAGCTATGCCTCAAGCGTTTTGGAGATATAGATGATGCGGTGATCAGGAGGGATGAGAATGGCAAGCCTTATGTGGATGATATTTCATGCTCCTTCAGTCTTTCCCATTCCGCCTCATTGATTTCATTCTATCTTTCTCCCCTGCCCTCGGTCGGCATTGATATCCAGAGAACTGACAGAAAGTACCGCGAAAGCGATATAGCAAAGAAAGCCTTCGAGAAGGATGAGATTAAATGGATGGAAAGGAATTCCATTCCATTCCTTCTTCTATGGTCTATGAAGGAAGCATATGCGAAAGCAGATGGACGGGGTATATTCTTCTTCCATGATCTTGGATCTATACTGCCTGTGCTATCGGAGTTCAGGACGTGGGAAGCAAATGATGGTTCTATTGACTACTACATCTCAGCCTACCCTGCAGATGATTGTACCAGACTCATTCTTTCCGATAGCGGATTCCAGGTACGTCAATATATGCTGCCAGGAAAAGATTCTGATCAATAATATACACAGGCTTGTTAGACACTCAATACTGGCTATATTTCATATTTTATGGTTTCAGTGAAGAGAGAGGAACAATATATACTCCATCCTTTCTCCTGACAGGTGCCATAGCAGTTCCGGATGCAATCGGTGATATTTCCTGATTCCAATCGGTGATATTTTCAATCGGAAATGTGGATGGTCATCGATGGGAAACCAATCGCAGTCAGCTTGTCTGTGGATATAGGCTGTCGGCAGAAGCTCTGTTTTTCGGTTTATTCTGATTTCCCCTATCTATGGACATTGATGCAATACTGCTCTTTGCCTATCATTCTTTCCATGATTGCGACGATCATCAACGCACTTGCTATTGTTCTTGGATCTGCTGTGGGGCTTGTCTTCGGCAAAAGAATCAGCTCCTCCCTTCAGGCTGTTATAATGTATGGAGCCGGTACCATCACATTGATACTCGGCATACAGATGGCTTTTGAGATGCCCTCGGCCATCATCTCGCTCTTCGCACTTGTGATCGGTGGTGTGATCGGTACGGTGCTGAGAATCGAGGAGAGGATCTTCAATCTGGGAGAGATGATCGGAAAGAAAGCGGGACAGGATGGCGGCGGGGTCGGTACAGGATTCCTGAATGCATCTGTTCTATTCTGTGCTGGTGCGATGGCTGTCGTTGGATCGATACAGGCAGGGACAATCGGGGATTACAATCTTATTCTCGTGAAATCCGTGATGGATGGTATGGTCGCAATCGTATTCTCGGCAATCTATGGCCTTGGCACGATGCTGTCTGCTGTTTCCATTCTTGTCTATCAGGGATTCTTCACGCTTCTCGGAGGCTATCTTGAACCGCTTCTCGGCGAATCCGGCATAAACGCCCTGAGCGCAGAAGGAGGTCTCCTTCTTGTACTGATAGCACTCAAGCTTCTCGGGATAAAGGATGCTGCAAGCGGGAATTTCCTCCCCGCTCTTGTGCTTGCGCCTGTTCTGCAGATATTCGCAGACAAGCTATGATCTGGGGAATTTCTCCCTCAGCTTCTTCCTTACAGGTTCAGGTACCATCGGAGAGAAATCAGCACCGAACTCCGCCATCTCCTTGATCTGCGATGAGCGGATCAGGAAGTACTGGGGATCGGTGGGAATGAATATGACATCGACATTCGGATTGAGCATCTTGTTTGTCATCGCAAGCTCAAACTCATATGAGAAGTCATTCATGGCCCTGACACCACGGACAATGACATCAACATCATGCTCTGATGCAAAATCAACAGTAAGCCCTTGGTATATCTCCACCCTTATATTCCCGATACCCGGAAGCGATTCAAGGATCATCTCCTTTCTTTCCTCCGGTGTGAAGAGGCATTTTTTCGATATATTGTCGGCTATGACGATATATAGTTCATCAAAGAGCGCTGCAGCACGCTCTATGATATTGATATGTCCCATAGTCGGCGGATCGAATGATCCGGGAAGCATTGCTCTCTTCATACCTTGCAGCCTTCGACAAAAGCCTTCATGCTCTTTACTCTGTCGCTGTTCTCGAATGGGATGGTCTTTATTATTGAAAGACTCCCATCCTCGCCTTTCTCTATGATGCCGAAATTGCCTGATCCTATGTATGAGACGATCCTGTCATATGGAACATGCTCAGCCTCCCTGATGCTCTTTACAGCACAGTCGAAATGAACATATCGGCCATCATCTATCATGAATGACTCTGCAATGCTCTCAATCGGCTCAGAGCAATAAGCGCATTCAGGGAATGGCTCCTTGATCACCTTAGGCTCCTCAACAGGGAGCGATGAATGATGGACTCTGGGCTTTGATACACCCGCGACCTGATTGAGCGTCGAGAATCCTGATATAGCTTCCTTCTTCCGCTTCTTACGGCTTGTCTCGCGGTTAGGCTTCTGATTTTTCTTCATGGCACTATATTAAGGCAAAAGAAAGAGGCGGTCAAAGCCGCCTCCCTTGCGATAAGAGAATGACTATGCATTCTTCCTGATGATGAGTTCAGGCACCTTTGCGCTCTTGCCAACGCGGGAGCGGAGATAGTAGAGCTTTGCTCTCCTGACACGGCCTCTTCTCACGACTTCGATCTTCTCAACCCTTGGTGAGTGAAGCGGGAAAATCCTCTCGACACCTACACCGTAGCTGATCTTCCTGACAACGAAAGTCCTTCTTACACCAACGTTGTTCTTTGCGATGACGATACCTTCGAATACCTGGATTCTTTCTGTTGTTCCCTCAACGATCTTGAATGAGACACGGACAGTGTCACCAACATTGAAGTTCTCGGCATTCTCCTTGATCTGCTTAGCTTCTATAGCTCTGATAATATCCATCTTCGGTCTTCCTTATCCAAAATAGTCAATAGTCTATTCCGCTCATCGACGCTGAGAGAGGCATCAGAGAGCAGATCCGGCCTTGAGTGCATCGTCTTCTCAATCCGTTTGTCATTCCTCCATTGGGTAATATGTCGGTGATGACCGGATAATAATACATCAGGCACCGATTTGTTGCAATACCTTTCAGGTCTCGTATACTGCGGATATTCAAGGAGATGCGATGAGAAGCTTTCCTCCTCAAGGGACTCAGATGCGATGACTCCATCGATAAGACGGAAGAGCGCATCGATTATCACAACAGAGGCGCTTTCCCCGGAGGAGAGAACATAATCCCCTATTGAGATCTCATCTGTCACATACTCATCGATCACTCTCTGATCAAGACCTTCGTAATGTCCGCAGATGAAGATAAGCTCATCGCACTTTGACAGCTCTGCGGCATAATCCTGATCATACAGCCTGCCCGAAGGAGTCGGGAAGACGACACGCTTTCCCTTGGCATCTATCTTGTCAAGGGCTTTTGAGATAGGCTCTGGCATGATGACCATGCCAGCTCCTCCTCCATATGGGATGTCATCGCACTTATGGTGGACTCCCTCTGCCTCATCGCGGAAATTGATAATGCTGTAGGTGATTATCCCCTTATCCACAGCCCTCTTCATAATCGAGGAGGTGAAGAACGGGATAACCATCTCAGGGAAAAGAGTAAGAACTGTAATATGCATATCAGGAAAGAAGCTCAGGCATCAGGAGCTCTATGGTCCCATGCTCGAAATCAGGATGGGAAAGGAATACAGGAAGGTATGGAACAAGGCTCACACCGCCATCGAGGCGTCTTATATGAAGCATGATAGCCTGTGCCCCGTCGGAGGTGCCTTCGACAGTACCAGCCTTCACACCATTGGAAAAAACATCAAGACCGTAGAAATCGGCAACATAGAATTCGCCCTCATCGAGCTCAGGGGCATCGGAGCGCTTGATCATCAGCACCCCACCGGAGAGAACCTTCGCCTTCTCCGGTGTATCATATCCCCTGAATCTGATAAGGGCGTCCCCAGATACTATTCTGAATGATTCAGCTTCAACACTCCTCTCACCGCCATCGCGAAGACGGACAACTGCATTCTTTATCTTCCCAAGATGATCGATATCATCGGAAAGGGAATACAGCCTCAGATAGCCATCGAGACCATGTGTCCTGCCAACAGTGGCAGCTGCAAGAAGCTCAGCATTCATCATCAGTCGAGTATCTCCAGTACGGCACGCTTACCGCCTTTTGTAGCGGATGCTGAGAGGATTGTGCGGATAGCCTTTGCAATCCTCCCCTGCTTGCCGATCACCTTACCGATATCCGATTCGGCAACATGTAGTTCAAGGATCGTGGATTTCTCACCCTCGATCACATTAACCGTTACCTGATCAGGCTCATCGACAAGGCTTCTGACAATGCATTCAATAAGTTCCTTCTCCATATGAGCCTCCGGAGGTCAGTCCTTGCGGCTAATTGCGATTCCCTGCGAATTGAGGATCTGCTTTACTGTAGGGGAAACGACAACGCCCTTCTTGAGCCAATCCTTAACCTTCTCCACATTAAGCTGAACCTGATCCTTCTCCTCGATCGGATGGTATGTTCCGACTTCGTCGATTGTCTTCGAGGATGTAGCAAGACGGCTGTCCTGTACAACGACCCTGTAATAAGGTCTCTTCTTTGTGCCAAAGCGCTTGAGTCTCATTGTTGTGCTCACGGTAATCTCCTTATACTGCTTGAAAGCTACATGCCCAACTGCTTGAGGAATGCAGCCTGTAATTTCTTGTTTGTCATGATCTTTCTCATCATCAGCTTCGACTTCTCGAACTTCTTCAGAAGCCTTGCGACATCAGCGACAGATGTTCCGGATCCCTTCGCAATCCTCTTGCGTCTTGAAGGTCCGATTATCCTGTAGTTCTCTTTCTCGAACCTCGTCATTGACTTGATGATTGCCTTTTCCTTCTCCAGTCCCTTCAGGTCGATATCATCCTCAGATATATTCCCCTTCGCTCCTGGTATCATTTCGATCAGCTTATCAGCCGACCCCATATTCCCTACTTTCTCAAGCTGATCAAGATAGTCCTGAAGATCGAAGGTATTCTTCTCCATCTTCTTCTGGAGCTTCTCAGCCTCAGCCTGGTCATACTGCTCCTGGGCCTTCTCAACAAGCGATACAACATCGCCCATTCCAAGGATGCGGGATGCGATTCTGTCTGCATGGAAGACCTCAAGATCCTCCATCTTCTCGCCGGTACCGATGAATTTGATCGGCTTGCCGACGACAGAGCGGAGCGAAAGCGCAGCACCGCCTCTGGTATCAGAATCGAACTTGGTGAGTATAACCCCTGATATCCCGACCTTCTCCTCGAACTCCTTTGCGATATCAACAGCGCTCTGGCCTGTCATCGCATCGGCAACGAAAAGAGTCTCATCAGGTCTGGATACCTTTGCAACACGCTGGATCTCCTCCATCAGAGCCTGATCGAGGTGCATACGGCCAGATGTGTCGATGATAACTGTATCGATAAGATCGTGTCTGGCCTTTGCGATTGCCTTCTCAGCAACGGCAGCTGGATCCTTCTCTCCCGGAATCGTGAAAACAGGAACACCTGCCTTCTCTCCGAGGACCTGGAGCTGGGTGATAGCTGCAGGACGTACAAGGTCCGCTGCGACAAGCATCACAGATCTGCCATCCTTCTTCAGCCTGTAAGCAAGCTTATGGGCAGCAGTCGTCTTTCCCGATCCCTGAAGACCCATGAGAAGGATTACAGTAGTAGCGTCCTTTCCCTTGAGATTTAGCGTGGATGACTCATCCCCTCCAAGGAGCTGGACCATCTTATCATAGACGATCTTGGTGAACTGCTGGCCCGGGTTGACGGACTGGAGAACCTTCTCCCCAAGAGCTTCATCGAGTGTCGAATTAACGAAACGGCGGACAACACGGAGGTTGACATCCGCATCAAGGAGCGCCTCCTTGATTTCCTCAACCGCGTCCCTTACATTCTTCTCGGAAATCTTTCCCTTACCGGAAAGAGTTCTCATTATTCCGCTGAATTTCGCTGTAATGCTATCGAACATCGCTATCTAAACCCAATAAACCAACATTATGCTTATACAATAACGTCGCGTTACAGTCAATATGGAATCAGGAATCGAAACTGACTTCCTTGTTGCTGTCATCGAAGATCACAGGCTCGCCTTTCACGCTCTCAAGCCTGTACGTAGTAGTGATGGATACACCAGGCTCCATCTGGGTTACGCCGAGAAGGCTCTGGGATCCCGTGACGGTATGCTTGTTATGGGTGATGATGATGAACTGGCTTTTACGCGAGAAGTCTTCGAGAACACCCAGAAAGTATCCGATGTTCCTATCATCAAGAGCAGCATCAAGCTCATCGAGGATGCAGAACGGGGACGGCTTTACCTGATAGGTTGCAAACAGAAGCGCAACAGCTGTCATTGACCTCTCACCTCCGGAGAGGAGATTCAGGTACTGCGGCTTCTTCCCTGGCGGCTGTGCAAGGATATTGATGCCGGAAGTAAGGACATTCTCAGGATCCTCGAGCGTGATCTCAGCCCTTCCCCCTCCGAAAAGCCTCTTGAACATAGCCTGGAAGTTCGCGCTTATCTCCTTATATGTCTTTGTGAAGAGCTCCTCTGAACGATGTGTGATTTCATCAAGAACCTGGACAAGATCTGATTTCGCCTTCTCAAGATCCTCGAGATGCTTCGCATAGAACTTATACTGCTCCAGGGATTCCTCATACTCCTGCTCTGCCATATAGTTGATGTTCCCATATGACTGCAGCTCAGCCTGGACCTCCTTGAGCTCATTCTGGATAAGAGTCTCTGACGGAATCTCCTTATCCTTGTACTCATCCATGAACTCGCCGAGATTCCTTCCGTATTTATTGAAGAAGTTCTGGATAGTGTTCTGTGTAAGATTGCCGGAGCTCTCAAGAAATGATTTCTGCGCAGCTGCCGCTGACTGGGTATCTGTCAGCCTGGTCATCAGCTCATCCTTATCGCGCCTCTTCTTCGCAAGCTGCTGGCTCTTCTCAGCGGACTGGGCGGAGAGCTTGTCGTACTCCTCGCTCCTCTCCCTGCGCTTCTCTATTGCTGCGGCCTTCTCCTCATCTTTTGCCTTCAGTCCCTCAGCAACATCGGCCATCCTTCCCTTTGCCTTCTCAGCCTCTGCAAGAGCATCGGAAAGGGTGAAGGCCTTCTCATCCAGTGCTTTCTTCATATTCTCGAGAATCTGCTGAGAACCCTCTACAGATGCCTTGAGCTCACCATAGTGCCTGTTTGCAGCATCGATGGCATTGCGGAGGGAATCGGTATCGCTGCGGAGAATCTGGACACGTTCCCTTGCATCGGAGATGAAGATCCTGTTTGCTGCCATCTCATCCCTGACCTCCTTCTCCCTCTTCTCGGCGCTTCTCTTCCTTGAGATAAGGCCTTCAGGGGAAAGCAGGAGATCGATCACAGGCGGAATCGAGGACTTATACTCCTCAAAGCATGCTATCATCTCATCGATCCCATCATGGATCCTGGAGAAATCCTTTACAACCGCATCCTTTGAAATCGGGACATCATCCTTCAGCGATGATATATGGCCGATCCTGCCATCAAGCATGGAGAGAAGCTCTGAGGCCTTGTCATGGATGGATCTGTCGGCTTTATCGCGCCGCTCGGATGAATACTCAGTGCCAGTATTCTCATCGACCTCGCTTACAAGCTCCTCGATGATTCCACGGAGCTCCTCGGAAAGTGAAAGAAGCTCTGCATCCAGCTCTGCGTTCCTGGCTTCCCTGGCGCTTGCCTCCTCCTCTGTCATCCGGATCTTCTCCGTGTTGTCCTCAAGCATCTTCCTAAGGGCCTGGAGCTGGCGCTCTTCCTCCTCAAGCCTGTCCTCATTGTCACGGACAGTCTCCTCATAGCGCTCTATCTCACCCTTATCGCGGTCGAGGGAGGAGCGGATCTCCTCTGCCTTCTCCCTCATCGCGCGCTCGGAGATCGCATACTCCTTGTATCTGTCGTTTAGCATCGATATAGCCTGATCGGCATTCTGGATGCTTCCCTCCAGAGCTGTCATCTCTATCTGCAGGGCATGGAGATGGTCACTGTCGGTCCTGACAGTATCCTGCTCGCTGTTGATCTCTGCTGTCAGTGCCTCGATCGAAGCCTTGATCCTCTCTATCTCAACCTGCGCTTCGGAAAGAAGCCTTGCCCTCTCATCATTCATGAGTGAATATGTCCTGAGCTGGCCAAGATGGAACTGGACATCCAGGGAGAATGCTCTCTTCTCCAGCTCCTTTGCCTTGATAGCCTTCTCTGCCTGGTTCCTTGTCCTGTCGCAGATTCTCTTCGCTTCCCTGGCCTGGACCTCGATATCGCTGATATTCTCCTCAGTGCGCTGAAGCTTGTTCTGCGCCTCATTGCACTGGACCTTGAAGCGTGAAATACCGGCAGCTTCCTCGAATATATATCTTCTGTCCTCAGGCTTTGTGGAGAGGATCTGGTCGATCTTTCCCTGTTCGAGTATCGAGTATGCGCTCTTTCCAACACCTGTATCGAAGAAAAGCTCCTGGATGTTCCTCAGAAGACAGCGCTGCTTATTGAGGTAGTATTCGCTCTCTCCTGAGCGGAATACCCTCCTCCTTATCTCTATCTCCTCGATATCAGTAGGGAGTGTATGGGCGCTGTTGTCGATGACAAGCGAGACCTCAGCAAATGTCATGGGCTTACGCGTATCCGTGCCATTGAAGATGACATCCTCTTTCTTGCCTGCCCTGATAGTCTTCATCGACTGCTCGCCGAGAACCCATTTCACAGCATCGACTATATTGGACTTACCGCATCCATTAGGCCCGATAAGCGCTGTGATGCCATCCACGAAGTTTATATGCGTTCTGTCAGCGAAGCTCTTGAAGCCATAGAGTTCTAGAGACTTGAGAAACAAAGGCCCACTCCTTGAAAAGAAATCCTCCCGATTATAGCATTAACGGAAGAAATGGAAAACACTCTGTTCGAACTCGAAGACAGCACCCTTATCGTCTGCGGCACCGATGAAGCCGGCAGGGGGCCTTTGGCAGGACCTGTCGTTGCTGCTGCTGTGGTGCTTCCTGATGATTTTCCCATAGAGATCCTAGGAGACAGCAAGAAGCTGTCAGAGAAGAAACGCATTGAAGCGGAGAAGATCATAAAAGAGAGAGCCATCTGGGCAACAGCCGCTGTAAGCCATAGGATCATAGATGAGATAAACATACTCAATGCATCTATGCTTGCAATGAAGAGGGCCTATCTGAAAGTCGCAGGGAAAACGCATGTGGATGTGCTCCTTGCAGATGGCAACAGGACTCCCGATGTTGATATCGAATGCAGAGCGATAGTAAAAGGCGATGCGAAGATTCCCGAGATCATGGCTGCATCGATCATTGCGAAGAACGAACGCGACAGGATCATGGTCCTATGCGACAGGAAATGGCCAGGCTATGGATATGCAAAGCACAAAGGCTACCCTTCTCCGGAGCACAGGAAGATGATCGGCATTCTCGGTCCATCCCCCATCGAACGCATGACATTCAGAACAGGAATAGAGGAAAAGAGCATCAGTCAGCCAGAGCTCTTCTGATCAGAAGTTCTCAACCATCACAGGAATCCTGTCTCTCGGGCTTGTCAAGAATTCTGTGTAATTGAATTTCTCATTCATAGCTTGACCCTATCTCCAAAGACAATGGAGAACTGGTTAAGGGCAAGCCCCCAGTTCCTGATCGGCTGAGTCCATTTCTGGCT
>CALXKS010000082.1 GCA_944389015.1 uncultured Spirochaetaceae bacterium | reverse complement strand
ATTGCCATCCCACACTATTGCCTTGAGTATCCTCCGGCTCCGGCCGCAGAAGATGAATACGCTTTTCCTGAATGGTTCGAGATTCATCGTATCCTGCACGAGAATGGCCAGGCTCCTGGACTGCTTCCGCATGTCCGTATAGCCTGGCCTTATATAGTATTCGTATTCCTCCAGCCTGATCTCCATGATTTTCTCCTCATCATGAAGATTACAGCTCTAGGTGCCGATTAAATACCGGGAACTATTTTGCGCTTACGATTGAGAGAATATTTTGCGGAATTATCAATCGATTGCAATCTTATTTCATTACAATATTTTTTCTGTATGAAATTTTCATTTTTATCATTATGTTATTATATTGATATTCGTCAATTTATCAAAATTATTATAGTCTTTATCGATCTGATTTAAATTCAAGTTATTATGAATCAAATCATTAGTGAAGTTTTTATTATATGATTGATTCTGCTTTCATAGCTGTCCATTGGTATTTGTGCAGTTTTTCAAAAGCATAATCATCCGAGATCAGTTGAGTTCGACATAGGTTTTGCCCATGCCGCCATCCTCAGGACGGGCAAAGTAGTAGTCCTTTACTTCCCTGCGCTTTGAAAGATAGTCATGGATGCCTCTTGAGAGTATGCCATCACCGAAGCCATGGATTATCCCGAAGGTTCCCATTCCCGAAAGTATTGCTGCCTCCATCTGATCATCCATGCGCTGAAGCGCTTCCTCAAGGGTAAGACCTCTGAGATCAATTGTGTATGAGGCTTTTCTTGAGCTTCCGGAGAAGCTGAGCGAGGCTTTCCTGGGCTCTTCCCGCCTTCTGTGCCTTGCCATGCTGCGCTTGATTGTCATTCTCAGTCCATTCTCAAGGGAGACAACAAGATTGCTGCCATTCACTTCAAGGACCTTGCCTGGAGTAGATGCCTTTCCGCAGAGGACCTCATCGCCGGGATTGAATGGAGTATCGTCAGGGATATCCTCCTCTTCGATCAGCTTCTCCTCGCTTTCCTTCTTCTCCTCCACATCCTTCATGAAGGCCTTTGCCTTATGGATCTTCTCAGAGGTGAGCTTTCCTGTGCGGATATCGCTGATGAGATTCTCAAGCGTCTTCCTCGATTCCCTGAGATATGATGAGAGCTCTGCCACACCATCACGCCTCAGTTCATTCTCGAGAGAATGGAGCTTATTTTCCTTCTCTGAAAGCTCTGCTCTGAGCTTTTCGATCTCCCTGTTCTTCAGTGCCTGCTCCGTGATCTTCCTGTCAAGAGTGCGCTCTTTCGACAGAAGGGCCTTTATGATCCTTGCAGAGGACTCCTCTCCTCCCATGAGGGATCTGGATGCATTGTCCGTTATCTCCTTAGGCATTCCCATGCGCTTAGCAGTCGCAACGGCATGGCTGTCTCCAGGAATGCCTTCAAGCACACGGTAAGTTGGGAGTCCCGACCTCTCATCGAACTCCATGGAGGCATTCATCATGTTCTCCTCAGAGTATGCGAAGCTCTTGACCTGGGAGTAATGGGATGTAATGCATGTAAGTCCTGCATGCTGTGAAAGATAGCGGAGGATTGCAGAGGATAAAGCAGCACCCTCCTCCGGATCTGTTCCTGATCCCAGCTCGTCTAGGATCACAAGGGAAGCGTTATCGCACCTTCTTGCTATCGATGCGATATTCTTCATATGGGAGGAGAATGTCGAAGCAGCATCCTGTATCGACTGTCCGTCTCCTATATCGGAATAGATTGCGGAATAGAGAGGAAGAACTGAGAGCTCGGAGGCTGTCACATACCCGGATATCTGATTGAGGGCTGCAGAGAGAGCTATGGTCTTCATCGTCACAGTCTTTCCGCCTGCATTTGCGCCTGAGAACACCACTGCGCGGATATCCTTTCCAAGCCTTACAGTCACAGGAACAGCATTCCTGCCGATAAGCGGGTGCACAGCATCGATAAGGGAAAGCTCCTCACCCCTCTGTGGGTGGTGGGCTTTCATCCTCTTTGCCCAGACTGCGAATGCGTGATGGAAATCAAAGATGATCACACGCTCGAGCATCTTCTTCATGAATGGGATAGTGCCACGAGCTCTCTGGGAAAGCTCATGGAGTATCTTTGCCTTCTCCGCTTTGATCCTCTCCCTCGCAATCACGGCTTCATTGTTAAGGGCAACAAGCTCAAAAGGCTCTGCGAAGAGCGTTGATCCCGAGGAGGATGAACCTGAGACATAGCAGCTGTTCACTGCTTTTGAATCATTCCTTAAAGGGATCACTATTCTTTCATTGCGATACATAGGCTCGGACTGCTGTATGCTGTCCCTATTGTCATGCATGAAGGATGATGCGGAACGCATACGCTCCGTTCTGACACGCTCAAGCTCCTTGAAAAGAGGACGGAGACGGGGATGGTCATCGTAGACAGCTCCATCGGTATCGAGTGATGAGAGGATATCATCGGAGAGAATCCGGTCCTCTTCATGGATATTCTCCTCCTCACCTATATACCTCAGCATTGAGATATAGGAGGCAAGAAAGAGGCCTATGCGCCTTACATCGCTTCCATGGAAGTCCGCATGAGTGCGCTCTGAATATTCAAAGAGATCCCTTACAGGAGGGAAAGGATCGGGAGCCTCTCCTTCAGAAAGTGCCATGTATCTGTCGATCACAGCAGCTCTCTCCTCGATTGCGACAGGGTTGTCAGTGAAAAGCGAGGGAGAGATGCCCTCCCTTCCTTCAGGCGAGAGGGAGTATTTACGCACACCCTCAAGCACTTTATCCAGCTCGATATCCCTTACAGTTCTCTCATCCACGGCTCTTTCTGTTCCTCATATATGCAGGCTTCCTCTCGGAAAGCGCTGAAAGAATCCGGAGATAGCTATCGTATCTATCCTCGCTTATCCTGCCGTCTTCCACGAGTTCCGGGACTATGCAGCCCTCCTCGCCCTGATGGAGGCATCCGTCATAAAGACACCTTCCTGCAGGAAGCTCTGGAAAGGCCTCGCTTATAAGATGGAGATCCTCAAAAGGCACTTCAAGCTCCCTGACTCCGGGGGTATCGATGATGGAGAAGCCATCGCTCTCAATATAAAGGGAGTGGTTTGTGGTATGCCGTCCCCTGTTGTACTTCTCAGAGACATCGCCGATTCTCTGGCGGCTTCCCGTGAGAGCGTTCACAAGCGTCGACTTCCCGACCCCGCTCTGACCTGCGAATGCAGTGCATTTTCCCTTGATGATCGATTTAAGCTCTTCTATTCCCTCGCCTGTGACCGATGATGTATGGATCACATTGAAACCTATATCGCTATATAGCTTCAGCGAATCATATACTCCATCGTCAGCCTGATCCGATTTATTGAGGATGATCAGGATCTCCGCGCCTGATGAGCAGGCGATTGCCCTGTCAAGGAAGCGCGGGCGGAATGGAGGCGATGATGGGGAGACGACGATTGCGCTGATATCCTGATTGGCGGCAATCGTCTGGTTCAGCTCCCTCTTGGTGTTCCACCTCTGGAATGCACTCTTCCTATCGAGGATACGGGTTATAAGGGCCTCATTTCCGGAGTACGGCTCGCCTTCTGCGATATCGCCGACAGCGGCGGGGCTGTACTCGCTCTCCCTGCCCTTCATGACCTTTCCCTTTATGCGGCATGTGTAGATATGCCCATCATCCAGGGAGAAAGCTGTATAGATATTGTTGATTGACCGCCGTATCTGGAAGCGCATATCGTGGATGATACCACACACTGAAGATTGACACAAACCTGTTACAGAGAGAACATAGATTATGTTTTCGCTCAATAAGTGCGCATCTCCAGGCTGTCCTGCATTCGCCTACAAGGATACGGGATACTGCTATCATCACAATCCTGAGAAGGAGGCCATACTAGCATCACTGATCAGGCAGCTTGAGGAGGCATCCACAGTAAGGGATGTATCAATAGTGAATGCTGAGGTCATCGGTGTGAAAGCGGGAAAGGGAGGCACTATCATGGCATCCAATTTCTCCTTCACGGTATTCGAGGACTGCACTTTTGAATCCATGGCGATAATCGAATCATTCTTCGACTACTGCATTTTCCGCCGCTGCGCATTCATCGGCGATGATATAAGGTACTCGGTATTCGCTGGCTCCACATTCATAAACTGCCGTATCAACGATTCAACTGTCATACACAACAGCTTCATGGGCATCGATACCTATGACTCAGACTTCTCCGCAAATGATTTCTACTTCTCGAACTTCTCTCTTGCGAAGCTTGTCGACACCTCCCTGGAGGACTGCAATCTCAAGCGCACGAACTTCCGTGCCGCACTGACAAAGAATGTCTCATTCCGTTATTCGAATCCTGAAGAAGCATTCTTCAGGAAGGAGGAGGGATATACGATATGAGGATATTCCCCCATCTCTCCACAGAGAGACTTGCGAATGTATACCTTGTGACAGATGATGATGGCAACGGGATAATCATCGATCCTGCGCACATAGACAAGGAGATAATCGAGAATATCGAGAAGACAGGCACGAACCTCAAGGCTGTGCTTATAACGCACCGCCATCTGACCCATACAGAGGGACTTGGGACGCTGATCAAGATCTACGATATCGATATATACTCCGCATCAGATGAGATCAACGGCATCAGATGCAGAAGGCTTTCCGACGGAGACCGTCTGCAGATCGGAAAGCTTGATATCGAGGTGATATCCGTTCCGGGACACTCCATGGATTCCCTCGTATACAGGATCAATGAGGGAGCGCTGTTTACAGGGGATACGCTTCTCTCAGGATCGATCGCGACAACCCACAGCCACATCGAGAAGGAGCTTCTGGTGCATTCGATCTGCACAAAGCTTCTCTCCATCTCCGATACAGCGATTATTTATCCTGGGCACGGAGCGCTTTCAAAGCTGCGTATCGAGAAGATGTTCAACCACGATCTTCTTGAGTCGGCTGACTGGGATAATCTGAACCAGAAAGCGCGCGTATGATGCTCTGGAATCTCTCAGGAAGAGGGGCTTCGAATACCATATCCTCCCCTGTCTCAGGATGGCGTATCCTGAGCTGCCATGCATGGAGCATCAGCGTTGCAGACGGGAATCGTGGCTCTTTAATACCATAGATAGGATCTCCGAGAAGAGGATGGCCAAGAGAGGCCATATGCACACGTATCTGATGAGTCCGCCCTGTATAGATCCTGACATCGAGAAGCGCATAGCCATCCATCTGCTTAAGCACGCGGTAGCTTGTCCTTGCATCCTTTCCCTTGACAGGAGAATCGGTTGTGCGGAACTTCTTCCTGTTCCATGGATCTCGCTCGATGCGTTTCTCAATGATCCCTTCCTGGGATGTGAAGAATCCCTTCGCGATCGCATAGTAGTGCTTCTCGGTCTTGTGGGAGCTGAACTGTGTCTGCAGCCTGTGATGGCTTTCCAGTGTCCTTGCTATGATCATGACACCTGAGGTGTCCTTATCGAGACGATGCACGATCCCGGGCCTTGTATCATCATCGGATGTGCTGAAATCCTCACCATAGCGGCCTACAAGCGCATTTGCGACAGTACCTGAGAAGCATCCGGCACCAGGATGCACGGCAATTCCCTGCTCCTTGTTTATGACAAGGATATCATCATCCTCATAGATGATCGAAAGCGGGATATCCTCAGCCTCCAGCCCCTCGAAGACCTCTTCATCATACTCAATATGAATACTGTCACCCGGTTTTACCTTCGTGCTCTTCTTGCTCTCCTTACCGTTGACAAGAATCATGGTACTGTCAAGGGAGAAGACAGAGCGCTGCATATCACCTTCGCGTGATGCGATGAGATCAACCCGTCCCTCAGCTGAAGCTACAATCGAGACTGTCTTATGCCTGATCAATTGCCGACCTTCCCGAGTATCCAGTCCGTACCAGCGATTATCAGCGAAAGACCTGCTGCTATCCCAGCCTGTATCAGAACCTGCTGGTACTCCTCCGTCGGCCCGGGCATTCCCATCATGGAAGCAAGCGAGTAGACCCCCATCGCAACAGGGAAGGTTATTACAAGAGATCCGAAGAAGATCGATTCAGCCCGCCTCAGCTCATGGGACCAGATAGGGAATTCCTCCTCGGTATATGGCTCGTACTCATACTCTATCGGATCCGCAGCCAAAGGCGGCAGGATAAGCAGCACAGCAAGAAGCAATGCGATTACACGTCTCATTGTCGCTCCCCGAATATCGCAGTACCGATCCTGACCTCATTGGATCCGGCCTCAAGAGCCTCTTTCCAGTCTGCGGACATTCCCATAGATAGTACATCTATATCAGGAGAAAGTGAAGAAATACGATCGAATGCATCCTTCGTCACTGCAAAGGCTTTCCTGTTCTTATCGCTATCGTAGCCGAGAGGGCCGACTGTCATAACACCGCGGAGTCTTATATGAGGACATGATGACATGATATACCCAGCAGCCTCGAAAAGCTCATCTGAGGATCTGAATCCTGCCTTCTGCTCCTCACCGGAGCTGTTCAGCTCAAGAAGCACATCAATAGTCTTCCCGATCTTCCCCGCTTCGTACTCGATCTTCTCAATGAGAGCCATGCTGTCAACGCTCTCTATCCTCGAGACAAGCGCGACAGCCTTCTTCACCTTATTGCGCTGAAGCTGGCCTATAAGATAGACCTCCATGCCCTCTGGTCTCTGATCTGGAAGGGGGAACTTCGATTCTATCTCCTGCACCCTGTTCTCACCGAATATCCTGGCGCCATCTGCATAGGCTTCAAGCACTGCATCATATGGATGGAGCTTTGAGACAGCTACAAGCACTGCCCTTCCTCCTGAAACGGCTTCAACCTCATCATGGACTTTTCTGTATTCAGTCATCTGTTCTTCCTTATCTGGTCTATGTGCTCACGATCCGTTGCTTTCAAATCTTCCTTGTACTTCCTTCTGAGCTCCCTTCTTTCCCTCACCCAGCTTGAAAGCACTGCGATATCATGACGGAGCTCTTCGCTCTTCGCTGTCATAGTAGGATTGGCAAGCACAATATGCCTGGAGCGTTCCTTGAACTCCTCTGCAGCTTCCGCGATGCTCTGCTCAAGCCTTGACCGGAGCTCAGCTGCAAGCTCTGCCTTGCCCTCTCCTTCAAGCGCTCTGATCTTCTCCTCTGCCCTTCTCCTTGCCGCGTGTATCCTCTCCAGACCATCCTTGAAGGATTTCATCTTGATCACGGAAAGAGTTGCATCAACGCTCATCACTATAGCGATGAGATAGGCTGTATAGTGCAATATCATCAAAGGAATCCTATCGATCGCATCAGAGAGCGGAGGATATACGACATACTCAAGCGCAAGCCCCATGATGCCGAAGAGCGTGGAATTGAGGAGGCACACCCTGCCATTTATATTCACCCTGTGCTTTGAATAGTCCCAGAGCTTCACAGAGAAAAGCTTCTCCAGAGCCCAGGAGGTGAAGTATTCAAGGATCGATGTGAGGATAAGCCCGAAAAGGAATACAAGAAGCGGGTTATCCGCAACCGGCTCCAGAAGCACAAGGACGATCATAGCACCCGATCCATATATAGGCAGATACGGTCCATAGAGAAAGCCACGGTTTACAAATCTATGTGCTGGCACAGAACAGTAGATGACCTCGGAGATGTATCCGAGAATCGAGAAGATGAAAAAGAGAACAATATAGCGATCTGCCACAGCTTCCTCCATTCAGAAAGATACTCCAACTGAAGAAAAGTTGAAAGCCGCTATTTCAAAGGCAGCAGTATACATGTAATCAAAGCATCATCTGAAAGATGAATTCCACTAGCTTCTGCTGAAAATCCGGATAGCCCCAAAGCCGCTGAAATCAATTTTTTGAGAATATTTTTCCAGAATTGATGTCAGAAACAGCAACACAGCGCGTATATCTATCAGGAGGTATTCATATGGATACAGATAAGAATGCGCATGGATGCTATAATAACGATGTGAAAGGGATCATAACCGACAGGTTCAGCTTCGAGTATTTCATAACGAGGGATATGCTGTATGTCGACAAGACGATGTATGCCTATAAGCTTGCAGCATCAGATGGGAACTTCTTCTTCCTATCCCGTCCCCG
>CALXKS010000081.1 GCA_944389015.1 uncultured Spirochaetaceae bacterium | reverse complement strand
CATAAGGTCCGGACGCCCGGAGACAGCAAGCACGACCTTGTTTGTCTCGCATAGATACCCATATGGGGCGATACCCCATATCTCATCGGTATTCTACCCGATAATGCGGAAAGCCGGTATAGACAAGGCGAATGGAGACAAGAAGGGATTCCATTCATTCCGGCGCATGCTGGGAGGCCTGCTTCTCGAGAGCGGCACTGATTTCTCCCTAATCTCGCAGATTCTCGGCCATTCCGATACATCCGCTGTTGCCAGATACATGCCATTCGGGATTGAGGCGCTGGAGATATGCGTGATGGATCTTCCCTCCAAGGATGATGGAAAGGAAGCCGGATCATGAAGAAGGCATATACATACTCGAGCTCCATTGCCGATGACATAAGAAGCTTCATTGCATTCCGCAGGGCTCTTGGCTACTCGGTCTCCCCTTCGCAGGAGTGCGTTCTCTCCAACCTCGACCTGTACTGCCTCGAGAACCATCCAGGGGAAGCTGTGATAAGCAGGGATATGTTCACTGGCTGGATGAGGAGGCGCGAAGGGGAAAGGAAGAACTCCAGCCATAATGCAAGGCTGTATGTCCTGAATTCCCTTGCCAGATACCAGCGGATGCTAGGAAGGGATGCATATGCAGATGACGGCCAGATGCGCCTGAAAGCTGCAAGATACGAGCCCTTCATATTCACCGATGATAAGCTCTCAATGCTGTTCAGGACAGCTGACAGCCTTGAGCCAACAGTGCGCAATGATACGAGGCACCTTGTGCTTCCCGTGATGCTCCGGCTCATATACTGCTGCGGGCTGAGGCCGGATGAGGTAAGGAACATACGCATCTCAGACCTGGATCTCCATGATAGGACAATCCTCATCCATAAGCCAAAGAACAGGAAGGACCGGAAGGTGCTTATGAGCAAGGATCTCGCTGTCATCATTGCTTCATACATCGTGACGATAACGGCATTCCAGCCACGCATGGAGTACCTGTTCGAGAACCAGTATGGGGGCGCATACAGCGCTGACTGGCTGAGAAGCAGTTAAAGGCGGCAGGGATAAAAAGGCATGGCGATTCCGATCCTCGTGTGTATGATCTCAGGCACACATATGCGACGAATACCATCAGGAGATGGCTGAGCGAAGGACGGGATGTGGAGGCATTGCTGCCATACCTCATGGCATTCATGGGACACAGAAAGATTGCACATACCCTTTATTATGTGCACACCTCGCCCGACACTCTGATCTCATCAGGGCTTCTTGGATGGGAGGATGACTATGAATAAGGAGAAGCTCATGGAGAGGAGCAGGTTCATAGCCGTGCTTTCCCGGTATTTCAACGATTATCTTCCATCCCGTCGGTCTGAGAAGACATTAATCCATTACAGGGTCGTCATGGCGAAATTCCTGAGGCACATCGCGGAAAGAAGTTCCAGACGGCTTGATGAGCTTTCGTTCGAGGATATTACCAGAGACAGCGTTGAAGGATTCATCATGATGCTTCAAGAGGATGAGAAGCTCTCGGCCTCGACATGCAACAACTAGCTCTCGGTGATAAGAGCCTTCATGAAATATGCATCAACGCAGTGCATCTCGGCAAACAGCCCCGAGATAATGCTCGTGGAGAAGATAAGGGAGCCGAAGACGATGGTTGTAAGGCACCTTGAGATGGAGGCCGTGAGAGCGATACTCAATGCCGTCGAAACCGATTCCTTCGAAGGGGCAAGAGACCATCTGTTCATCCGTCTCATGTTCGATACGGCTGCAAGGCTTTCGGAGATGCTGGATCTCAGGATACAGGATCTTGTCCTTACCAGAGGGCATTCGTACGCCATCATCGAGAACGGCAAGGGTGGGAAGAAGAGGAAGGTCCCGATAACGGACAGGGTCGCAGAAGAGGTGTCTGCATACGTAAATGCATACCATAGGAACTCTACGCCTTCTGACTTTCTTTTCTACAGGAAGTCCAAAGACAGGCATGTTCAGCTTTCCAAGATGCTGGTCGGGCGGCATCTCAAAAGATATGCGGAAACAGCAAGGATTGCATGCAGCGCTGTTCCCAAGAATGTTACATGCCATATGCTTAGGCATAGCCGTGCAATGCAGCTATACCGTAAGGGCATGAGCCTCGCAATGATCGGACAGCTGCTTGGCCATGCGAATCCTGAAACCACACTCATTTATGCATATGCCGATACTGAAGTTAAGAGAAATGCGATAAGCAAGGCTTCTGAGGGCATTATGAAAGGTTTCCCTTCTCATGCAAAGCATGAAGCATATGATGAGAATGCCATTCTGATCTCTATGGGGCTGAAAGATTAAATTGCATTTTAAAAGCAAAATCCCTTATTCGTGCATTGGATAAGGGATTCTTCAACAGATGTTACTTAATCGTAAATGTTATTTAAAGCCGCCTGTCGGATTCGAACCAACGACCCCGAGATTACAAGTCACGTGCTCTGGCCAGCTGAGCTAAGGCGGCATGCGCTTTTCAGCAACGGAAAGGAATGTAGCAGAAAAGAGGGAAGCGCGTCAATAACAAAACAGAAAAAATCTGAGGGTATTTTCCCATATTCACCATTATCTGTTTTTGCTTTAGAATCACGGTGAAGCACTTCTTCGTGGAGGATTTCTGTGAAAGTTGTAATTTTCGGTGCTGGCAGAAGAGGACTGCGTCTTGCTCGTCATCTTATCGAGGAGAAGAAGCAGGTTGTCTTCCTTGATGCATCTGCAGAGCGATGTGCGGCAGCGGTTGCGAAGCTTGACTGTCTTGCGATATGCGGATCCGCAACTGATCTCGATATGCTGCGTGAAGCTGGATGCGAGGATGCTGATGCAGTCATCTCCGTAACAGACAGCGATGAGACCAATCTCGTTTCCTGCGGCATCGTGGCAGCGGAGTTCCCGAAGGTTAAGCAGACAATAGCAGCCATAAGGGCTATAAGCTATCTCGGACGCGGCGGACTCGATACCGCGATTCTCGGCATAAGCCATATCGTGAATCCGGAGCAGGAGGCTGCAGCGAGGATCACCGGCATTCTCGAGACCGGTGTCTTCAGGGATTTCGAGTACTTTCCCGATGCGCAGTTCGTGATGTTCACCCGGCGCGCGAGGAACGATGGCCCATTCACAGGGAAGACTCTTGCTCAGATAAGGAAGGATCTTCCTGGAAGATATGTTCTTCCGGGCGTAAGGCGGAAGGGGCATGTATTCACCCCGTCCGGCGATACGGTGATAAAAGAGGGCGATGAGGTTGCGATAATCGTCGATGACGATGAATCGAACGATACGCTGAGATCCATTACTGAGATCATCGATGACAAGCTCTTCCGCATAGCGATAGTTGGCGGTACGCGCATCGCGCATTATATGTTCTCCAATATGGAGGAGCGTGAGCTTAAGAGGATAACGCTCATAGACAGGTCCGCAGAGGTCTGCGAGAAGTTCGTCACTGATTTCCCCGGCCTGCTGGTCCTGAACGGCTCGATTACAGATGAGGCGTTCTGGGATGAGGAGCGCATAGGATCATACGATCTTGTCGTTGCAGTCACAGAGAACGATGAGCTCAATATAATCGTCGCAAGCTATGCAAAGCGCATAGGGGTAAGACGTTCCATTGCTCTGATAAAGACGAACAACAACTACATCCAGCTTGCCGATGCGATGGACATCGATGCCGCGATCTCGATAACGGATGCGACCGTCGATACGATAACGAAGTATCTCAGAGGTGCGGGAATACAGTCCCTGCACAGCATCTTCGATGGGGATCTCGAGGTGTATGAGTATGTCGTATCTTCTGATTTCAGGTATATCGGGAAGAAGCTCATGGATGTAAATCTCAAGGGAAAGGCGATCATCGCAGGCGTCAAGAGCCCTGATGGGAACAACTTCATCCCCGATGGATCCTATGCATTCGCTGCGGGGGATACGCTTCTTGTAGCATCAACCCATCAGAACTTCGATTTTGTGCAGGAGCTGTTTTCCCTGAATAGAGCGGAGAAGGTATGAATATAGCATCTGTATTCCGTTTTCTGGCATATATAATGCTCTTCGTTGCCCTGATTCTGCTCGTTCCCGCTGTCATGGCAGTATATTACGGAGAGCCTGAGTCTCTGAGGGCATTCATGATGACGATGGCTATAATGCTCCTCTTCTCCCTGCTCTGCATATTCCTTACACGAAAGCAGAAGGAACTGCGGATAGGTGCAAGGGAGAGCATGCTGATCGTAACGCTGACCTGGGTCATAATGACGGCATTCGGCGCGCTCCCGATCTACTTTACGGATTCGATGAGAAGCTATGCTGCCTGCTACTTCGAGATAATGTCCGGATTCACAACAACGGGAGCAACTGCGATGCCTGATATAGAGATCCAGGACATGTCCCTGCTTTTCTGGCGCAACCTCACCAACTGGCTCGGAGGCATGGGCGTTGTCGTCCTCTTCATCGCAGTCCTGCCTATATTCGGAGTCAAGGGGACGTCGCTTGTAGGTGCTGAATCCGTAGGGCCGACGAAGTCAAAGCTCACGCCTACCATACAGCGCACAGCACTCGCTCTCTGGAGCATATATATAGGGATTTCGATGCTTCAGGTCGTGTTCCTGCTATTCGGAGGGCTTGATCTCTTCAATTCGTTCACCGTCATGTTCGGTACGATGGGCGCTGCGGGATTCGCTCCTCTCAATGCCTCGATAGGAGGCTATCATAGCGTGTATATCGAATGGGTCTGCATCATATTCATGATACTTGCAGGTGCTAACTTCTCCCTGTATTTCTTCATCCTCAAGAGGGAGTTCCGCAAGGTCACAGAGGATGGGGAGCTGAGGCTGTACCTTGGAATAATCCTCCTTTTCTCCCTTCTTGCGGCGATACAGCTTTTCTCAAAGGGAATATACAGCACATTCTCGGAATCCTTCAGGCAGGCTGCATTCCATATCGTCTCATTCATCACCACGACAGGATTCAGCGCATCTGACTATACAGCGTGGCCGATGTTCTCCCAGATACTCATTCTCCTCACATGCTTTGTCGGAGGATGCGCGGGGAGTGCTGGTGGCGGCATAAAGGTCGTAAGGATCGGAACGCTCTTCAAGCTCGGCCACAACGAGATGATCAGGCGAATCCATCCGAATGCCGTATGTACGGTCAAGCTTGGCAATGTGAAGATCGAGCCATCGACGGCCCATTCGATTGCAGGATTCGTCGGTGTCTATCTTCTTACGATGCTCATCGGAACTGCTGTGATCGCGCTTACCGATCAGGATTTCCTGACATGCTTCACATCGGTTATACTATGCCTTGGGAATATCGGAATAGGGCTGGGAGGAATCGGAATGTCGATGACATTCGATATCTTCCCGGACTGGGCTCTCTGGGTCTTCTCGTTCCTGATGCTCGTAGGACGTCTTGAGCTCTTCACCGTCTATTCGATATTCACCTACTCATTCTGGAAAAGATAAGGAGAAGAACATGGATTGTGTTTATAGCATGAATGGACTCAGAGTCATTGATCTCTCGAAGATCATCGATCCCGCGACAGAGACAAGGAGATGCAAGCTCCATCGCTTCAATACAGGCGGTCCGATCCGTGATTTCCATACGAATATGGATCTCATGAGCCATCTCGGCACCCATGCAGAGTGCCCGTATCATCATTCCGATGACTGGCCGAGCGTAGCGGAGGTTCCTCTTACATCCTTCATGGGGCGCGCAATCTATGTTTCCATAGAGGATGCTGAGCCGAATTCGTATGTCACTCCCGAGCTTCTCGACAAGTACTGCCTTCCACTGATGGAAGATGATACGATCGTCATCCTCGATAGCCCATACAAGCTCCCTCCGTTCACCCCGAAGACGAATACTCCGGAGGACAAGAGGCTTTTCGTCAACGGAGAGACTGCTAAGTGGCTCCTTTCCCACAAGGCAAAGGCTGTAGGATTCGGAGATGGCGTGTCGATTGAGAACTGCAACGATGATGTGAAGCCGTTCCATGATGTGCTTCTTGCAGAGAATGTTCCGTTCATCGAGGTTCTGAAGAATCTTGAGAAGCTGGAGAAGAAGGTATTCTTCATGTCCTATTCGCCGCTCCCGATAATCGGGCTCGATTCAAGCCCGGTCAGGGCCTATGCTATCGAGGGACTGAAGGAATTCTCCTGATGCGCATTGCGATAATCGGGGCAGGCGCTATGGGCTCGGTGTACGGAGGACTTCTATCCGTGCATGATGATGTGACGCTTATTGATACCAACAAGGATCTAGTTGACCATATCAATAGAGAAGGGCTCCGGATTGAATACAAAGGCCAGATGACTGTATGCCACCCGAAGGCAGCTGTCTCTGCCTCCGGTATGGCTCCCGTCGATCTCATAATCGTATTCGTGAAGTCGCAGTACACCGACGCCGCTCTATCCGCTGCCCGGGAGATCATCGGCAAGGACACCTATCTTATGAGTCTCCAGAATGGCGGAGGACATAAGGAGGATCTGAGAAAGCATGCGGATTCCTATCATATCATCATTGGAACAACCGAGGATAATGGGCGCGTCATCTCCCCCGGCTATGTCATAAGAGGCGGTGAAGGGCGGACAAACATAGGGAAGTCGATGATAAGCGATGATTTCATCGCCCGGCTTTCCTCGTCGCTTTCATCTGCAGGTTTCAAGCCCGAGGTCCATTACAGCGTTACAGACCTTGTCTGGAAGAAGCTCGCAGTCAATGCTTCTCTCAGTGCTCTTACAGCAGTCCTTTCATCAGATATGTCCTATATTGCCGGAAATCCTTCTGCATGGTCGCTATGCACCGATCTGGTTTCCGAGATCGTAATGGTTGCAAAGTGCGAGGATGTGTATCTGGATGAGGAGAGCATACTGGAGAATGTGAGGCGTACATCGCTGGATAATCCCGGCGGGATCACTTCCATCGCTGCCGATATCCAGGCAGGGCGGAAGACCGAGTGTGATTACATCACAGGATATGTTGTCAGGACTGCAGAGGCACATGGGCTTGTCGTTCCCAGGCTCTCTGCCGTACATAGGATCATCAAGGCTCTGGAAGGGAAAAACAGGCAATAATCTATACAAATTGCAGATATTGGAAAAAATTTTCCTTTCTTTTTGCCCGATTGACAACGATAATACTTAAGTCAGACTATGTCTGACGCTTGGAGGTATAAATGAAGAAAATACTTGTGGCACTCTGCCTGATATCGCTTTTTGCTCTTCCTGTCTTCGCAGGCGGAAGCTCCGAAACAACAGTTCTTACTCTTTCTGAGGTACACGCAGAAGGATATCCTACAACTCTTGCTGACTACAGGTTCGCAGAGCTCGTGAATGAGAGAACTGAGGGAAGGATCCAGATCGACGTATACTCAGGCGGAACACTCTATGGTGAGGAGACAGGTTCTATCGAGGCTCTCCAGATCGGTGACCTCGCATTCGCACGTGTTTCCGCATCTCCTGTTGCTTCTTATGTTCCTGCTCTCAACATCATCCAGCTTCCTTATCTCTACAGAGATGCTGATCACATGTGGCAGGTTCTCAATGGACCTATCGGACAGGACATGCTCGCTGAGATCCAGGCTTCTGGCTCAGGTCTTGTAGGTCTCTGCTACTACGATGCTGGTGCAAGAAACTTCTATACAACAAAGCCAGTTGAGAAGGTAGAGGACATGAACGGTCTCAAGATCAGACTCCAGAACAACGCGATGATGGTCCAGATGGTCCAGCTTCTCGGCGGTAATGGTGTAACTGGTATCGGACCAAACGAGGTCTACTCAGCTATCTCCCAGGGAACAATCGATGGCGCAGAGAACAACTGGCCTACATATGAGTCCATGGGCGACTATGAGGCTGCTCCTTACTTCACACTCGACGGACACACAAGAGTTCCTGAGATCCTCCTCGCATCAGAGGCTGTTCTCGAGACACTTGATCCGGCTGACATCGAGATCATAAAGGAGTGCGCAAAGGAGACTCAGGAGTATGAGATCGAGCAGTGGAACCTCCGCGAAGAGACTTCAAGAGAGAAGGTTGTCGCAGCTGGCGTAACTGTCATCGAGCTTCCTGCAGAGGAAATCGCACGCTTCCAGGAGAAGATGGCTCCTATCTACGAGGAGTACGGCGCTGGATACGAGGATCTCATCCAGGAGATCATCAACACAGGACTTTGATCCTGTCAGATTTATTGGGAAAACAGGGGAGAGGGAATCTTCTCCCCTCTTATCGTTTTTAAATGGAGGACTCGATGGGTTCTAATTTCTCGAAGTGGGCTCTTGAAAACAAGCTCATGATCAACAAAGCAGATTACCCAAACGGCGTTCCATTCAAGGCTTACATCATCCTTCTTAACCACTGGTGCCATAAGGTGATCCTCACCATTGCGCAGATTGCGGTCATCGTGATGCTCTGTACCGTCTTCATGAATGTCGTGCTTCGTTTCTGCTTCAATTCCGGTATCACATGGGCGGAGGAGATCCCCAGGCTTCTGGTCGTTCTCTTCTCCTTCCTCGCATGTGCTATCGGAGTAAGAGACCATATGCACATCTCTGTCACGATGGTCTATAACAGATTCCCCAAGGGTGGGAAGATGAGGAAGTTCATGGATTTCCTTGCGGATTTCGCGACTCTTCTCTGCGGTTTCATCATCTTCTACTATGGAAGCATGTTCATTATGCGTCTGCGTCCAGGTACGCTTCCGATGACAGGCTGGCCGACATGGATCCAGTACATCCCTGCTCCGCTCGGCGGCTTCCTGATGATCTTCGATTCGCTGCTTTTCCTTACAGGAATCCTTGATCCGGATGATCTTCTCTACAGCGAGAAGGAAGTCGATTACCAGGAGATGGTGAAGGAGCAGGCTGCAGAGCGCGCACATGGAGGGACGAACTGATGGATATGAACTTACTTGCAGGAATCATTCTCATTGGCGGATTTTTCCTTCTTATGGCTTTCAAGGTGCCTGTAACGTTCGCGATGCTCATCTCGACATTCCTGTCGATGCTCTGCATTCCAGGCACAAACCCGACGACAATCATCAGAATGATGTTTGACGGTGTCAGCAACTTCACGATGCTGGCTATCCCGTTCTTCATAGTCATGGGTGAGATAATGGCTGTCGGAGAGATCTCTGATAAGATCGTCGATCTTGCAAACCTCGCTGTAGGACGTTTCCGCGGCGGTCTTGCATACGTCAACTGTCTTGATTCGATGTTCTTCGGCGGTATCTCTGGCTCTGCTGTAGCTGATGTATCATCCCTTGGTTCTGTTGTTATCCCGATGATGGAGAAGCAGGGCTATGACAGGGAGTTCACAGTAGGTCTTACTGTAACGACTGCATGCCAGGGTGTTCTCATCCCGCCATCACATAACATGGTTATCTACGCACTCGCAGCTGGCGGCGGCGTATCGATCGGACAGCTCTTCTATGCTGGCTTCGTTCCAGGCATCGCCCTCGGATGCGGATTCATCCTTATGTGTATGCTCCTCGGAAAGAAGTACAACTTCCCGAAGGGCGAGAAGATGTTCAAGGATGACAAAGTCCGCTGGATCGCATTCCATAAGTCCCAGGGCGGATTCTATGGCCGCACAAGCGATCACTCATGGTTCACTCTTGGAACACCTGCATTCGAGCTTGAGATGGGCAGGGCAATGCGCGTTCTCTGCGTAGCTATCCTCCCGATGTTCACTCTTGTCATCATCATGGTAGGAACAGGTGTCGGTATCTTCACCGCAACCGAAAGCTCTGCTGTAGCATGCTTCTATACATTCATCCTGACATACTTCGTATTCAGAAAGGCCAAGATAAGGGATTTCGGAAAGGTCATCAGGAACTCTCTCAAGACTCTTGCTGTTGTCCTTACTCTTATCGCATCGGCAAAGGCATTCGCATACATGATGACACGTCTCAGGATCCCTGCAGCCATCACTAATGGACTCATCGGATTCTCCGACAATGCATATGTGATCCTTCTGATCATCAACGTTCTTCTGATGATCCTCGGATGCTTCATGGATATGGCTCCGCTCATCATGATCATGACTCCGATCCTGCTCCCTGTCGTGCAGACATTCGACATGAGCACGGTCCACTTCGGAATCATGCTTATCTTCAACCTCGCAATCGGCCTCTGCACACCTCCTGTAGGTTCTGCGCTCTTCGTCGGCTGCGCTGTTGGAAAGACATCACTGGAAGCGACATCGAAGAAGATGCTCCCGCTCTTTGCGGTCATGATCGTCGTTCTCATGCTTGTCACTTACATCCCGTACATCTTCAGGATCCCTCTCTTCGGATACTGATTCTGATCATGTTCAGTATGAAGGCCCTCGGAAGAGGGTCTTCTTCATATCCTTTTTTCTGATTTCACCTGAATATCACCTGCAAATTAAAAAATTCACCTGATTATATTCGTTGCAATATAATGAATTAGTTTATTTCTCACCTGATTGTCACCTGAAATCATTTCATGGAGAGAAGCTCAGATAGCCTATCCATCATGAGCCTTATCTGTCCAAGACCTTCAGCTGTAGTCATATTCAGGGCATATTTCACTGACCTTCCATTTCCTGTTGCCGTAAGAAGATTCAGCTCAAGAAGTTTCCTGAGCGCCTTTTTTATTCTGTATTCACTGAACTGATCCAGTCTGGTCTCAAGATCTCCTTTTGACATCACCCCGGAATGGGAAAGACATGAAAGGATTTCCTTCTCTGCATCATCAAGCTCAGGATATGATCCAGGGAGATCCACAAGCCAGATTGTCAGCGTCGTCTTATCCAGGGATGTTTCGATCTGCGGAGCTCTCAGAAGGCTATTGCTCACTGTTCTGAATATCTGATAGCCTCCGTATCCCTGGCGTTCTGAAAGTCCTAGGCGCCGGAATGCAGACATTATCACATCATTGCGTGATTTTGTCGTTCCTCCTCTGAAGAACCTGTCGACTGGAATCAGCATCTTGCCCGGATTCTCAAATCTATAATATGTATCATACACCTCAATGCGGATGCTTCCATTTGCAATGGAGTAGTCTGCATGCACAAGCGTATTCACCAGGGCTTCTCTCAGTGCCTCCCTGATATCAGTATTTATCCGGACCATATCATTATTGATGGCGAAGGGTGCTTTGCTTGCAGAGGCGAGTTTGCCATATACAAGGTTGTAGAAATTGAAGATATTCATTTCCAGAGGTCCTAGATCATCTGTAGCGATTCTGTCGCTCCATCGGTCATTTGATCCCCTATAGTCGAAATAATCCATCTGGTAAGAGCTGAAATATCTTTTAATCGTATTGTACTTTCCGAAAAGCAGAAGCGTACCTGCATATGGGCAGATGTTGTTTTTATCCGAATCATCCAGAAGTCCAACATGGAGCAGAAAGTCCTGCATCTTCATTTCCTCATATGCTCCTTCCGGATATCTTGCTGCTATCAGCGACTTGAATTGGGCGAGGCTCTGCCGGTCGAGATCATCAATCGACAAATCCGCAATAGGGTATCTGTCAATACCTTTTGCGCTGCTGTTCCTTATCAGTGTCTTAAGCTCTTCCTCATTTACCAGGAAGTCGCCTTCACCTCTGCGTATATAAGTCTGCCGTATGTCACCATTCAGATATATAGGAATCTCAGAGAAAGAGGCCTGGGGTATGGAAATCCTGACAGCATTCCTGCCATTTCCAAGTTCGATGATCTCGAATGCCTGAGTACCTATGGAGAAAGGGCTTATCTTCTTTCTGTTTCTTATCGTACACCAGAAATCGCTCTCCATCTTCTCTGCATTCCTGACGCCATCAAGAGAGAAAGCATGGTTCTTCTCTGATACACCGAGTATGATCTCTCCGCCGTTTGTATTGGCAAATGCAGATATGGTCTCCCATATGGATCTTGGAAGGGCATCCGCGGCTTCCTTGAATTCGATTTCCACCCCCTCTTTGACAAGGGCGTTCACAAGATTCTCTATTCTGGCATTCCTTGCTTCGGCTGTCATAGATAAAGAATAATGGAAGAAAAACAGAAACTCAACTGCATTTCGCCTGAATATCACCTGCAAATTAAAAAATTCACCTAATTATAGTCGTTGCAATATAATGAATTAGTTTATTTTTCACCTGAAAGTCACCTGAATCAGCGTATCCGGAGTCTCGATTTCCACTTGCCTGTATGGTATCCCCAGTATGATATTATCCAGTTCGCAGCCCATCCGATAGGAACAGCTATCCATACCATCCTGATTCCGTATACAGGGGCGAATATGAATGCGACAAGCACCCTTATCGACAGATTCACTATGTTCGCAATGGTGAACACTGTCATATCCCCGGAGCCTCTGAGAAGTCCGTCTGTGATCATCTTCAGGCCGATGAATACAAAGAACCAGCCCATGAAGGATATATAGGAGATTCCTGTATCCATGGCAATCGGAGTACCATCATCACCGAGGAACATGCGTATAAGCCCTTCGCTGAAGAGCTCCAGCGGCAGCATGAGCACAATTGCGATGACAGCCACGATCCCATATGCCGTGTGGTAGCCCTTCACAACCCTGCCTAGCTTTCCTGCTCCTATGTTCTGGGCAGTATAGGAACTCATTGCGTTGCCGATTGCGGCCATCGGGACAACTGCGATGCTTTCGATCCGCATGGCGGCAGAGAAGCCCGCGAGTGCTTCCGCTCCGAAGCTGTTGACCACGCTTTGGACAAGCATCATCCCGATCGAGACGGTGGACTGCTGCAGAATGGATGGAAGGGCAAGTCCTGCGATCGGCTGTATCAGCTTTGCAGAGAATAGACGTTCCTGCTTTTCAGGGAACTCCTTCATTGTGCGGATCAGTATTATGAAGGATATAACAGCGCTTATCCCCTGGCTTATGAGCGTTGCCCATGCCGCACCGCTTACTCCCATGCCGAATGATGCCACCATTATGATATCCAGGATTACATTCAGAGCAGAGGAGAATATGAGAAGATAGAGAGGTATCCTGGATCTCCCAAGTGAGTTGAAGACAGAGGAGAGCACATTGTACATGAATAGAAACGGAAGTCCCAGGAAGTAGATATTGAGGTATATGACCGCATCATCAAGCACGGCAGATGGTGTGTTGAGAAGTATCAGGATATCCTCGGAGAACAGCAACCCGATCCCTCCGAGCAGGATGCTGACTGCAAGGAAGATGATCAATGATGTGGATACGGAGAGCTTCATGGCTCTGTAGCTCCGTGCCCCGAATGCTCCCGATGTGATGACAGATGCACCCATGCCTCCGCCGATCGCTATTGCGATGAAGACCGCTGTAAGGGCAAATGATGCCCCCACTGCGGCAAGAGCATTCTCTCCTACGAACCTGCCTACTATCACGGAGTCCGCCATTGTGTACAGCTGCTGGAAGAGATTCCCAAGCATCATCGGAAGCGAGAATGAGATAAGAGCTGTGAGAGGTTTCGATGTTATCAGATACTCCTTATCCATGCTCATCTCCTGAAGAATGCCCTGAAAAGCCTCAGCATGCTCTCTGGATCCTCCGTTCCTGCGCTCTCATACGGAGAGTGCATCGCAAGCTGTGCCATCCCGACATCGGCCCCGCTGATGCTGAATGCCTCTGATGAGAGATTTCCGAGTGTGGAGCCTCCAGGGATATCCGAATTGTTGTGGAATATCTGGAATGGGATGCCGTTATCGAGGCAGAGCTTTTTCACATAAGCGCCAGAGATGCTGTCTGTCATGTACTTCTGTGCAGCGCTGTACTTTATCAGGACACCGCCGTTGGGGCAGGGCCTGTTGGTCGGATCGGCCTTCTCCGGATGGTTAGGATGGACTGCATGCCCGTTGTCGGAACTGAGCATGAACGATGATGCCCGGATCATCATCTCCTCTTCCTTCGTCAATGAAAGAGCATCTGCAGTTCTTGATACAGTGGTAGGGAGGAAGTCGGAGAGCGCACCGCATCGTGTGCCGCTTCCTGTCTCCTCGTTGTCGAATAGAACAGCCATAGGCATGAAGTCGTTTCCTTCGGATGATGCGATTGCCTCGATAGATGCCCACACCGAGGAAAGATTGTCTATGCGTGGAGCGGAGAAGAACTCACCATCATGTCCCCAGAATGATATGCCTTCCCTGGCATAGAGCCCCAGATCATAGCCGAGTATGCACTCTTTCCCCACGCCAAGATCATCGGCGACCATTTCCATGAAGTCGGCATCGCTGGATGAGAGGGCATACAAAGGAAGCAGATCATTCTGCGCGCTGTAATGGATGCCTTCATTGGCTTTCCTGTCCATATGTATCGCAAGGCTCGGGATCATCAGCAGATCCCGTCCTGCATCATAGAGTCTTACCTCGATCCCTTCTCCTGCATCGATAGCGACACGGCCTGAGACTGAAAGAGGTCTGTCGAACCATGGAGCCATGAGCATCCCTCCATAGCCTTCTGTGTTGAGGACGATGTAGTTTCCCTTCGCAATCTGCGGTTCTGTCTTTATCCTGAAGGCGGGGCTGTCAGTGTGGGATGCTATTATCGAGAGACCTTTCAATGGGGATGATGGCACACGGAATGCTATCAGAGCGCTTTCTCCCCTGACGATATAGTACGATCTTCCTTTCTCTATTCTGAACTGCTCTTTCTCATCGAGATTGATGAATCCTGCTTCAAGAAGCATTCTCTCTGCTTCCTTCACCGCATGGTACGGCGATGTTCCCTTCGCTATGAAGGCTCCGAGCCTTTCTGCTGCTTTCCTAGATGATTCCATACTCCGATTCTACGGTCTGCAGTGCTCAATGAAAAGGGACGGATGCGGAATACAGCATGGAAGTTGCAGGATATGCAGGAGAGATAAATGCATGGACAGGAGGCATGGGATTGGAAGGAGAAAAATAGTCTTATCAGTAATTATTTGCATGTTAATAAGTTGTTTTTGCTGTGTGAAATTGCAACATCATGCAACAGGATATTATATTGCACACATTGCGTCTTTTGGATAATGTGCACGTATACAGACATCCATCTATGAGGAGCCCCCAGTGCGTAAAGTTGCGATAATAATGGGTAGCGATTCGGATCTGCCTATCGCGGAAAAGGCGGTAGCAGTGCTAAAGGATTTCTCTGTGCCGTATGAGGTGCATGTGATGAGTGCCCACCGCACTCCGGATGAGGTACATGCCTTTGCATCCTCTGCCAGAGAGAATGGCTTTGCGGCGATCATAGCGATAGCAGGCAAGGCTGCGCACCTTGGTGGTGTCATTGCATCCTATACAACACTTCCAGTCATAACGATCCCAGGTTCGGGGGGAGCTCTCAAAGGTATTGAGTCCCTTCTTTCCTCTGTCGAGATGCCACCGGGGATCCCTGTTGCATCTGTCGGGATAGATGCTGGGCAGAATGCAGCTCTCCTTGCGCTTTCCATGATCTCGATCGAGGATGGGAGCATCGCGGGAAAGCTTGATGGATATAGAAGGAATATGCGCGAGAAGATCCTTAAGAAGGACAGTGATATAAGCGGGAGGCTTTAAGCTATGGAGAAGTTGGAGCAGCTTTACGAAGGTAAGGCAAAGAAGGTCTATGCGACAGATGATCCGTGCATCTGCATCGTCTCATACAAGGATGATGCAACGGCGTTCAATGGCGAGAAGAGGGGAACCATCAGAGGAAAGGGTGTGATCAACAACAGGATCACGAACTATCTGATGAAGAGGCTCTCTGCTGAGGCAGGGATCCCTACCCACTATATCGAGGAGCTTTCGGATACCGATACTGCTGTAAAGCGCGTGACGATCATTCCTCTTGAGGTCATTGTCCGCAATGTCATCGCAGGCTCTCTTTCAAAGCGCGTCGGAAAGCCCGAGGGAACGGAGCTCCGCTGTCCTATCCTTGAGTTCTCCTACAAGGATGATGAGCTAGGGGATCCGATGGTCAATGACTACCATGTCCTTGCAATGGGCTGGGCCACGGAGGAGGAGCTTGATGCGATCAAGGACTATGCACTGAGGATAAACGACTATCTTCTGAAGTTCTTCTCCTCGATCGGGATCGATCTCATTGATTTCAAGCTAGAGTTCGGAAAGACCGCGGATGGCGAGATCGTCCTTGCTGATGAGATCAGCCCCGATACATGCCGCTTCTGGGACAGCAAGACGAAGAAGAAGCTCGATAAGGACCGCTTCCGCCGCGATCTCGGTGATACGGAAGGGGCATATAAAGAGATGCTTGAGCGCGTATTCGGAGCTAAGTGATGGATGAGCTTAAGGAAGAATGCGGGCTTTTCGGTATCTGGTCGGAGACTCCATCCGACCTTGCCCGCACATGCTATTATGCTCTCTATGCGCTTCAGCACAGAGGGCAGGAAGGGGCAGGAATCGCAGTCGCAGCTGATAGCGGCATAGTCTCCAGAAAGGACGCAGGACTTGTGAATGATGTCTTCACATCCTCCGTCCTTTCCTCTTTTCCGGAGGCTACGATGGCGATATCCCATGTCAGATACGGGACTACGGGAATCAATCCAAGGCTGAACGTCCAGCCGCTTGTGGTCAATCACTACCTCGGTTCCGTGGCCGTAGCCCATAACGGGAATCTCACGAACGATGCCCAGCTGAGGAAGGAGCTGGAGCTGAACGGCTCGATATTCCATACGACAAGCGACACAGAGGTCATTGCATATATGCTTGTGCGCCATCGTCTGGAGAATCTGCCTCTCCATGAGGCAGTATCGAAGCTGATGGATGATCTCCATGGGGCATACTCGCTTCTGGTCATGGGCCGTGATACGCTTGTCGCCGCCCGTGACCCATGGGGCTTCAGGCCTCTTTGCATGGGAAGGACGGAAGATGGCTATGTCTTTGCATCGGAAAGCTGTGCGTTCGATACTATCGGAGCGGAGTTCATCAGGGATATAGAGCCGGGAGAGATCGTAAGGATCGGGAAAGATGGGAAGGTCATCTCCGACAGGTCCCATACAGGGAAGGAAAAGAAGGCATTCTGCGTCTTCGAGCTTATCTACTTTGCCCGTCCTGACTCCGTGATCGATGGAGTATCCGTGCAGAATGCAAGACAGAGGGCAGGCGCATTCCTTGCTCTTGAGCATCCTGTGCAGGCTGATGTTGTGATCGGTGTTCCTGATTCAGGAATCGAGGCTGCGCTTGGTTACTCCAGGCAATCGGGCATCCCGTACTCTACAGGGCTAATAAAGAACAAGTATATAGGGCGTACGTTCATCCAGCCTGATCAGAAGATGAGGGAGAATGCTGTTAAGCTGAAACTGAATCCGATTCCATCTGCTGTGAAGGGCAAGCGCGTTGTCCTGATCGATGACTCGATTGTCAGAGGCACTACATCGAAGCATATAGTTAAGCTTCTCCGCGATGCAGGGGCTGTCGAGGTGCACTTCATGTCCTCAGCTCCGAAGTTCCTCTATCCGTGCTATTTCGGCACTGATATAGATAGCTCGGAGAATCTATTCGCCTATAAGTACAGCGATGAGGAGATGAAGGAGATCCTGGATGTCGATTCCATTGGATTTTTATCTCCGGAGAGCGTGATAAAGCTTGCGGATAACGGCGACAGAGGCTTCTGCCGCGCATGCTTTACAGGTGAGTACCCTTGTCCGCCGCCGGAAGTGCAGGGCAAGGACAGATACCATCAGAGGGGTTGATGATGAAAAGCTATTCGGAAAGCTACAGGGAAAGCGGTGTTGATATAACTGCAGGATACAGGGCAGTTGAGCTTATGAAGGAGCATGTGAACAGGACCAAGGCGGGTCTTCCCACCGATGATATCGGGGGATTCGGAGGTCTTTATGATATCTCCGGGGAGCGTGGCTCTGTTCTTGTTTCGGGTACGGATGGGGTCGGAACGAAGCTTAAGATCGCATTCGCGCTGGACAAGCACGATACAGTCGGCATCGACTGCGTTGCGATGTGCGTCAATGATATCGTATGTCTTGGAGCAAAGCCCCTGATCTTCCTTGACTACATCGCATGCGGCAGGAATGTTCCGGAGCGTATTGCTTCGATCGTGAAGGGTGTTGCCGATGGCTGTGTGGAGGCTGGGTGCGCCCTCGTCGGCGGAGAGACAGCGGAGATGCCCGGATTCTATCCGGAGAATGAGTATGACCTTGCAGGATTCTCCGTGGGCATTGCGGAGAAGGAGAGGATCCTTGGACGTGACAGGGTGAAGGAGGGGGACGTTGCAATAGCATTCCCTTCATCGGGTGTCCATTCAAATGGTTTCTCCCTTGTGCGGAAGGTCTTCTCGATCGATTCGGATCCAGCTGTTCTCAGGCGGCATGAGGCAGAGCTCGGAACGACGCTTGGAGAGGCCCTGCTTACTCCTACGCGCATCTATGTCAGGGAAGCTCTCTCAGCCATTGCTGCATCTGAGGTCCATGCCATATGCCACATCACGGGAGGTGGCTTCTATGAGAACATCCCGAGAGTGCTTCCGGAGGGACTTGGCATAAGCATCAGGAAGAGCGATGTCCGCATCCTTCCTGTCTTCGATGTCATCCAGAGGACTGGGGGCATTCCTGAGCGCGATATGTTCAATACCTTCAACATGGGTGTTGGCATGATTGCCATAGTTGACAGGAATACGGCAGAGAGCGCTCTTGGCGCAGTTCAGGGATCGTACATCATCGGCGAGATCGTGAAAAGCAGCGATGAGGTAAGGATATGGTAAAGGCCGCTGTCCTTGTTTCAGGCGGAGGCACGAACCTCGAAGCGCTTCTCAAGGCAGAGGAGGAAGGCAGGATGCCGTCCCTCCATATCGCCCTTGTCATAGCAGACAGGGAGGCATATGCCCTGAAGAGGGCTGCGGATCATGGCCGCAGGGGAATCCTCATTGAGCGGAGGGCAATCGGCATGAAGCGCTTTTCCGAGGAGCTTCTGAAGACGCTCAGCGAGAATGGGATACAGATGGTGATCCTTGCTGGTTTCCTTTCCATCCTGCCGGAGACTGTGATCGAGGCATACAAGGACAGGATAATAAACATCCATCCATCGCTGATCCCTTCATTCTGCGGCAAAGGCTTCTATGGGCTCAAGGTCCACGAAGCTGCACTTGACTATGGGGTGAAGGTGACCGGTGCAACTGTCCATATCGTGAATGAGATCCCCGATGGAGGAAGGATTCTTATGCAGAAGGCTGTCTACATTGAGCCTGATGATACTGCTGAGACGCTTCAGAGAAGGGTCATGGAGGAAGCTGAATGGATAATCCTTCCCCAGGCGGCGGAGATGATAGCAAAGGAGATAGAGAATGAGAGCAGGTGAGTATCTAGGTGCTATAGATTACCCCGGACGCATCGCGGCTGCAGGGTATGGGAAGAACGGGGAGCCTGTGCTTCTGTATGCGATCACAGGACGGAGCAGCAACAGCCGCAATCGCGTATTCCGCCTTGAGAATGGTGTTCTGCGCACAGAGCCATATGATCCATCGAAGGTAGAGGATCCATCGCTGATCATCTACAATGCGATGAGGTATGCAGGAGAGACCACGGTCCTCACAAACGGCGATCAGACCGATACGATCGCTGACTTCCTCAATGAAGGGAAGAGCCTTGAGGAGGCTCTGGTCACAAGGACATATGAGCCCGATGATCCCAATTTCACACCACGCATCAGCATCACGCATAGTGCTTCCGGTTATACGCTTTCGATCATCAGGAAGAGTGGTGATGAGACTGAGAGAAGGATCTATAGCTACGGTGTGGAGAACGGTGTCATGCATATGATCCATACATATATGCACGACGGTTCTCCGCTTCCTTCATTCGAAGGTCTTCCTGCAAGGCTTGAGACGCTCTCATCGGCCGATGAGCTCCTGAACGATGCCTGGAATGCGATAGCGGAGGACAGAAGAATCTCTGTATATGTCCGCTACGGCAGCGAGGAGCGCATCATGAATGCAATGGAGGAATCAAATGGCTGAGAGAATCGATCTGAAGTATGGATGCAATCCGAATCAGAAGAGGGCATATATCGAGAGAAAGGGAGGCCTTCCTGTAGAAGTGCTGAATGGCAGAGCCGGGTATATCAACTTCCTTGATGCGCTCAATGGCTGGCAGCTTGTATCTGAACTGAAGAGCGTCACAGGGCTTCCTGCCGCAGCATCATTCAAGCATGTATCCCCTGCAGGGGCTGCAATCGGTCTTCCGCTCTCCGAGAAGGAGAGGAAGATGTCGTTCATCCCCAGGAAGATGGAGCTTACGCCGCTTGCATCGGCATATGCAAGGGCAAGAAGCGCTGACAGGATGAGCTCATTCGGCGACTTCATCTCCCTTTCCGATGTATGCGATGAGGCTACTGCCCATCTCATTGCAAGGGAGGTCTCAGACGGTGTCATTGCCCCAGGATACACCCCGGAGGCCCTGGAGATACTGAAGGAGAAGAGAAAGGGAAGCTATACAGTTCTTTCCATCGATCCTGATTTCGTACCGGAGAAGGAGGAAAGACGCTCTGTGTTCGGCATTGATTTCGTGCAGGACAGGAATGAGTATGTGCCGACCGATGCTGATTTCTCCAATATCGTCACGAAGAACAAGGAGCTGACTGCGGAGGCAAGGCGCGATCTTGCAGTTGCCCTTATAGCCTTGAAGCATACGCAGTCCAATTCCGTCTGCTATGCATACAACGGACAGACAATCGGAGTGGGTGCCGGACAGCAGTCCAGGATCCATTGCACGAGGCTTGCGGGAAACAAGGCAGACCTATGGAATCTCAGGCTCTCGGACAAGGTCCAGTCCCTCCCATTCCTTCCAGGCCTCTCAAGGAATGACAAGGACAATGTGATCGAGCAGTACCTCTCGGAGGATCCTGAGATGGATGTCCTTTCATCATGGCAGAGTTATTTCACAGAGAAGCCGGAGCCGTTCACGAGAGAGGAGAAGAAGGCATATCTGGCTGCAGTCGACGGCATCTCCCTGGCATCCGATGCATTCTTCCCGTTCTCCGACAACATAGACAGGGCGAGAAAGAGCGGTGTCAGGTATATTGCACAGCCTGGCGGAAGCGTCAGGGATGATCTTGTCATAGAAGAGGCTGACAGATTCGGCATGGTCATGTGCTTCACGACAGTGAGGCTCTTCCATCATTGATCGGGGGAAATATGAATGTACTTATAATCGGAAGCGGCGGAAGGGAGGATGCACTTGGGCAGAAGATAGCGGAGAGCAGTCTCTCCCCATCCCTTTTCTTCCTTCCAGGCAACGGCGGAACGGGACGCTATGGGACGAATATCCCGGGAAGCGTAATGGATATAACCGGTACGATCGCGGCATGCAGGGAGCACTCGATCGACTATGTCGTCGTTGCGCCTGACGATCCATTGGCCGCAGGCATGGTTGATGCGCTCAAGGGGGCGGGGATCCCTGCATTCGGGCCAGATAGAAGGGCAGCGAGGATCGAGTCCTCCAAGTCCTTTGCGAAGGATCTGATGCATAAGTATTCGATTCCGACCGCATCATATGAGGTCTTCACCGACAGCGCATCTGCTATAGAGTATGCATCAGCCCAGGACTATCCTCTTGTGATAAAAGCAGATGGTCTTGCACTTGGAAAGGGTGTCATCATAGCAGAGAGCAGGAAGGAAGCAGAGGATGCCATCCGCAGCATGATGGATGACGATGCATTCGGAGATGCCGGGAGGAAGATTGTCATCGAGGAGTTTCTGACAGGTCCGGAGGTCACTGTTCTCTCATTCACCGATGGTAAGACCATCGTTCCCATGGTATCGAGCATGGATCATAAGAGGGCCCTGGATGGGGATGAGGGGCTCAATACAGGAGGAATGGGTGTCATTGCTCCAAATCCGTTCTTCACAGACAGTATCGCAGCGGAGTGCATGGATAGGATATTCCTCCCTACGATCAGGGCTATGGAGATGGAGGGCTGTCCGTTCTCAGGCTGCCTCTATTTCGGGCTGATGCTCACCCCTGATGGTCCGAAGGTCATAGAGTACAATTCAAGATTCGGCGATCCGGAAGCTGAGGCAATACTCCCTCTTCTCGACTCTGATCTGCTGCAGATCATGCAGAGCGTCACAGATGGCCGTCTTGCCGATGCAGATGTGAAGTGGAAGAAGCTATCCTCATGCTGCGTTGTCGCTGCAAGCGGAGGATATCCCGGGAAGTATGAGAAGGGGAAGGAGATCAGTGTCGGGGATATCTGGGATTCCAGGCTTTTCATTGCAGGAGCTGCAGAGAAGAATGGAAAGCTTGCAACATCTGGCGGGCGTGTCCTTTCAGTATGCTCTCTCGCAAAGAGCCTCCCCGAGGCTATCGATAAGGCATACAGGGCTATGGAGCACATCCATTTCGATGGGATGTTCTATAGGAAGGATATCGGAAAGAGAGCTCTGGAGGCTTTGAATGGTGTATAGAGTGCTTGTAGAGAAGAAGGAAGGATTCAGGAATGAGGCGGAGGCCCTTCTCCGCGACATCAGGGAATTCCTTGCTATCGATATAGATGATGTCAGGGTGATCAATGCATATGATGCGGAGGATATCCCCGAGTCCGTCTTCAGCCGTGCTGTCAATGAGGTCTTCTCCGAGCCGCAGGTAGATGATGTGCTCAGTGCTCTTCCCCAATCCGATGATGTCTTCCGCATCTGCTTCCTTCCAGGTCAGTTCGATCAGAGGGCAAGGAGTGCGGAGGAGTGCATAGCATTCCTATCCCCTGGGACAAGGGCAAGGGTGAAGTCATCGAGGATCTATCTTCTTTACGGCTGCACAGAAGAGGATGGGCAGAGGATCAGGAAGTTCCTCATAAACCCGGTTGAAGCAGAGGAAGCCCCGCTCGAGGAAGGGAGCACCCTCTCATCGGACTATCCAGAGCCTGGCGATGTAGCTGTTCTTTCGGGCTTTATCTCGATGGACGCAAAGGAGCTTGACAGCTTCCGCTCACGCTATGGGCTTGCGATGGACAGCGCTGATCTCGCGCTCTTCCAGTCATATTTCAGGGATACGGAGCGCCGCGATCCGACGATCACCGAGCTCCGCGTCTGTGATACATACTGGTCAGACCACTGCCGTCATACGACATTCCTCACACACCTCGATTCCGTGGAGTTTGAGGATGAGGATGCAGAAAAGGCATACAAGGAGTATCTTGAAATCAGAAAGGAGCTTGGAAGGGATGATAGACCTGTCACGCTCATGGATATAGCGACAATAGGTGCAAGGATCCTGGACAGGCGGGGGCTTCTGCAGAATCTGGACAAGTCCGAGGAGATCAATGCATGCTCGATAAGGATAAATGCGGAAATCGATGGAAATGAGGTCCCGTACCTCCTGCTCTTCAAGAATGAGACGCATAACCACCCTACGGAGATAGAGCCCTTCGGCGGTGCTGCCACATGCATAGGAGGGGCTATCCGCGATCCACTTTCGGGACGTGCTTATGTCTATCAGGCGATGAGGATCACAGGATCGGGGGATGTCACTGAGCCGTTTTCCGCTACAATGGCAGGAAAGCTTCCGCAGCGCAAGATCGCTCTCGATGCAGCCCGCGGCTATTCAAGCTATGGCAACCAGATCGGACTGGCAACAGGTAAGGTAGAGGAAATCTACCATCCGGGATACAAGGCAAAGCATATGGAGCTCGGTGCGGTCCTCGGTGCCGTTCCTGCCGATCATGTGAGGCGTGAGGCTCCTGAACCTGGGGACATCATCCTTCTTCTTGGAGGAAGGACGGGACGCGATGGCATCGGAGGAGCGACAGGCTCATCCAAGAGCCATGGCATGAAATCCCTGGAGACATGCTCTGCGGAGGTGCAGAAGGGAAATGCCCCGGAGGAGAGGAAGCTCCAGCGCCTCTTCATGGATAAGGAAGTCTCATTGATGATAAAGCGCTGCAATGACTTCGGCGCAGGCGGGGTCTCGGTAGCTATCGGAGAGCTTGCCCCTGGTCTTGATATAGATCTTGATAAGGTTCCAAGGAAGTACCTAGGGCTCGATGGCACAGAGCTTGCGATCTCAGAGAGCCAGGAAAGGATGGCAGTCGCTGTCGGCAAAGATGATGCGGAGCGCTTCATGGAGCTTGCCCGCAGGGAGAATCTTGAATGCACGCCCGTCGCAGCTGTGACAGCCGAACCTGTCCTGAGGATGAGGTGGAGGGGAAAGGAGATCGTGCACCTTGAGCGCTCCTTCCTCGATACCAATGGAGCTGAGAAGCACCAGAGCGTGAAAGTGGCAAAGGGAGGGTGCTATGAGGATCTTTCCTCCCTTTCCGTCATAGAGGCTCTCTCCGATCTCAATCTGGCATCGAAGCAGGGACTATCGGAGCGCTTTGATTCAACAATCGGGGCATCCACCGTCCTTCTTCCATTCGGAGGAAAGAACCAGAAGACGGAGCCAGAGGCGATGGCCGCGCTCATTCCTTCAGGAAAAGGGAGGTCAGGGACTGCATCCCTCATGGCCTATGGCTACAATCCATACAGAACATCCTCCAATCCGTTCAGAGGCTCCTATGACGCTGTTGTCGACAGCGTGGCGAGGATAGTCGCAACAGGTGGAAGCAGACACGGTACCTATCTCACATTCCAGGAGTTCTTCGGGCGTACAGGCACGGATCCTGAGCGCTGGGGACGGCCTATGGCAGCGCTTCTTGGCGCGCTCAAGGCACAGCTTGATCTAGGGACTGCCGCAATAGGAGGCAAGGACAGCATGTCCGGGACATTCGAGGATATCGATGTGCCCGATACGCTTGTGTCATTCGCTGTGAATACCATCTCTCCCTCCCATGTGATATCCCCGGAGTTCAAGAGAGCCGGTTCGTATGTATACCTCCTGCAGCCTTCTGGAAGCATCGCTGATCATCTTGATAGAGCAGAAAAGCTTTTCAGGGAGTGCAGCGCTGTCTCCACCGTTCCTTATGGCAGCATCGCCGCAGCGATCGCGAAGATGTGCTTCGGCAACGGAATAGGCTATGAGGGAAGCACAGATGGAAGCGCTCCTGCAGGGACGTTCATCATCGAGTCAGGAAAGCCAGTCGATGGAGCAGTCCTTCTTGGACGTACCACCGAAGCTCCATCCTTCAACGGCATACCTCTCTCAGAGCTCCTTGAGATCTATGAGAAACCGCTTTCATCTGTCTATCCGATCACAGCGGAAGGAGAGGGACATGCAGAGACATTCACATATGATAAGGCATCGTCAGTCTCGTTCGGCAAGGCAGTCAAGCCGCATGTCATAATCCCGGTGTTCCCAGGAACGAACTGCGAGATCGATACGAAGAGGGCATTCGAGGATGCGGGGGCTGATGCGGAGATCTTCGTTGTATCGAATCTTGATGACAATGCGATCAGGAGTAGCATTGATGGCTTTGCAAAAGCAGTCAGAAGCAGCCATATACTCTTCATTCCAGGAGGATTCTCCGGAGCCGATGAGCCCGATGGATCAGGGAAGTTCATAACAGCATTCATGCGAAGCCCTGCTGTGAAGGATGCCGTAACCGATCTCCTTGATAGCAGGAAGGGACTTGTTGGCGGTATATGCAATGGCTTCCAGGCGCTTGTGAAGCTTGGGCTTCTGCCATATGGTGAGTTCCGTGAGCCATCTCCCGACAGCCCGACACTGACGTTCAATACGATCGGCAGGCATATATCGCACATCGCGCGCGTACGCGTCTCGTCAGTTATGAGCCCATGGATGTCCGGATTCCACTCTGGAGAGATATGCCTTGTCCCCATAAGCCATGGAGAGGGCAGGTTCATCGCCGATGAAAGCACTGTCCATAGCCTGGCTTCCAGAGGGCAGATCGCATTCCAGTACGCAGATGAGAGCGGAGATGCGACGATGGACGGCAGATTCAACCTCAATGGCTCTGTCCATGCAATCGAGGGGATAACAAGTCCTGATGGACGTGTGTTCGGAAGGATGGGCCATGTTGAAAGGAGCCAGAGGAACACCATGCTCAACCTTTCCGAGGGGGCAGACAGCATCCGCTTCTTCAGCTCAGCTGTCGGTTATTTCAAGGCTTAACCTCAATGCACATTATGCTTCCCTGGTTTTCTTAGGAGAATCAGGGAAGTTTAACGTATTGTATTGGAGGTAGACTATGAAGAAGCTATCAATCCTTGTAATCGCTGCCATTGCCATGCTGGCTATAGGCTGTACATTCTCCGAGCTCTTCCCGATTCCCGTGGAAAGACCATCGAAGGATGAAGAACCGGATGATCCTGCATCAGAAGGATCTGCGGAAGATGGTATCATTACCGAACCTCAGGAAGGGGATATCGGGGATTACTTTCCTGAAGGATTCCTGGGGATATCCTATGAGGAAGGTGTATATTCTCTTCATATGGCTGATACTGTGCACACATACAGCGATGGCGATACAGACTATTTCGGGGCACGGAACAGCATCACAATGGAAATCAGTGGAGATAAAGTGACGTTCACCAGATCCGGCTATGACCCTCTGATATTCATTCTGGACCAGCAGAATTAAGGTTTTTATTTCACAGCTGTATCATTTTTGCCGCATTTGGTGATTGATTGGCATATTTCTTATGTTTTTTGCTTGACAGGTTGTCCTTTCTTCACATAAAAATAGTGTCGGTATAAGATGAGACTGGTTCTGAGACAGAAAAAAACTCAGAGTTGGCAGTTTTTACTACCTCCCGTTGGGGCCCTTTCCCAGCTGGGGGGGGGGTATTTACAGCTGATATTCCTAGTTTCATCATGCGACAGAGATATGCCGCAAGGCATAGCAAGGGGGGCATGATGACTATAAGTGTACGTCGGGCAATATTGTTATTGCTTTTCATGACTATTGCGCTTTTCAGTGCAGGGGCTTACCAATTATCCCCGCTGAATGTGACCTATGATCCGACAGGGGCTGGAAGCGCTAAGGTCTATACAATCGTAAACGATTCCGATTCGCCTATTGCGATAGAGGTGCGGGCAGAACAGCGCATCATCGATATTGATGGCAATGAAGTCAACCAGGATGGTTCTGCTTTCTTCCAGATTCAGCCCAACCGCATGATAATAAGACCTGATTCAACGCAGCTTGTGCGTGTTCAGTACCGTGGTCCGCAGACAGTAACAAAGGAAATGTCCTTCAGAATCATCTCTGAGCAGATTCCTATGCCACGCGGCGCTCAGGAAGCTGATAGCGGTCAGATGATTTCATTCCTATTTGTATATTCAACCAGTGCATATATTAAGCCTTCTCATATTGTTGAGAATGTTGTTTCTTCTGTTGATAAGACAGAAGATGGAAAGCTTGAGATCGTTCTTGAGAATACAGGATCTGTTCATCAGATTCTCAATGACCTGAAGATCAGCCTTTCTGGTGATGATGGATCTTCATACAATCTGACAGAGGAAGAAGTTTCCAAGATCACAGGAGCAAATCTTCTGACTGATTCGAAGCTCAGGACCGTTATTGAGATGCCTGAGGCGCTTGCAGGGGCCTCAAGCATTCAGGCGGCCATTGAATATAATTACAGCTACTCAGCTTAGCTGAATAGCATCAGAGGTTAACAGAGAGGCACCGGATGCGGAGGCGTTCTTGTTACATGCTTATAGCGGGCGTTGCTACCCTCGGAGCAGGTTGCGGAACAGTCCTTGCTTTCTACAAGCAGCTAGGACAGAGCCTTTCTGTGATTATTGGATATGCAGTCCTTCTTATCTCCTCTGTGCTCATAGGGCTTTTCCTTACGGGCGTTTCAGGAGATGCGAAAAGAACTGTGTTCCTTGTTGTCCTCGTTCTTCTTCTGGTCTTTGTTCTTGGAACGATAACCGCTCTTCTCTTTTCTTTGGGCGGCAGCGGTTCCAGGGATATGGGTCTTTCAGAAGCTCTTGAGTCCGGAGCGGATACCGGATCCGAAGATGCTCTGATTGAATCCGACCCGGGAGGAGGAGAGGAGATCTCAGGCGGACCGCCTGATGAAGAAGTGAATATGGATGCCGTGCTTCCTGCGATTTCCCTTATACCCACAGTGGAGCCGGCATCCATACCTATAGAAGAAACTGAGGATTCCAGAGCTGAAGCGGATAATCCAGCTCCGGATACAGATGGCTCTATAAGCTCCATCAATACCTCAGCCACTGATTCTATTCCTAATATTGAGTTAGCACCAGACTCGGATGCCTCTTACTCTGTAGATTCTGTTGAAAATCATGAAGATTCTGTGGGGTTTGATGAGAGCGCATCGGATTCTTCCTCAGTTCCAGACGTTCCCGTATCTTATACCGCAGACACGGAAGAATCCTCTATGCCATCTTCAGATGGATCAGTGATGATGGCTGATCTGGTTGATGCGATACCTGAACCTGAGAAATCTGATGCCATAGAGTCTGTTTCCGACTCATCGGAAGAAGAGTCTGCAGTTGATTCTGATGCTGTTGCCGAAGATGAAGGTTTCTTTGGATATTATGATGGTGCCAGATGGGAAAACGATGATTTCTGGTCAACATTCTATATTGCTGGTGAAGAGGATTTTGTTCTGGCTGATGGCCTGTATTACATGTCTCTTGAAATCAATAACGAACCTGTTGGAACAATCCAGACACTGATAGAGAATGGCGAAGGTGCAATAGATTCTGATGAGTTCAAGTCTTATATAGAGAGCAGTGTTATCGAAGAAGTTGTGGACAGAATATTCAGCGAAGGGCATGAGTATCTGTCGCTTTCCTATCTGAACTCGATCGGTATCCCTGCTTCGATAAATACAGATGATTATGTGATATCAATCACATTCAGCGCGACGGATATGCCTGTTCAGATCATATCTATAAGATCTACGGATGGGCCTGTATCCCGTCGTCCAATAGCGGGTGCCACAACGCTTGATCCAGCAGTTTTCTATATTGCATCAAGATATAATCTCAGCACATCTTTCAGAATAGGAGAATTTGATCAGTTCAGGAATTCCCTTGAATTCAGCTTCTCTTCTACCAATACGCTTCGTCTTTATGATGTCTATGGAACATTCAGCTACTATCTTACCTGGGGTACGGACTGGTTCCGTTTCCGCTTTGGAAGCTATAAATTCTATACTGATTTCCAGGATGAGATGATCAGGCTTGAATGGGGAAATGTAAACACGGAGCTTCTTTCTCCTCCTGGAACATCCTTCGGTGTTTCTTTTGAGAAATCATTGTCATATGCAGCTCCTGGAACGCGGTCCAGAAGCCATATTGACCGTATGCTCATAGTAGAGAAAGAATCCGATGTGCAGATCCTCAATGAGGGAAGGGAGATATTCCGCAGGACTCTGCAGCCTGGAACTTATAGATTGCAGGACTTTGTTCTGTATACCGGCGCGAACAGGATAAGGATAATTGTCACTCCGCTTGATGGCTCAAGCCTGCCTGAGGAGATTGATATCGATATCAATTACTCCTCATCGCTTCTCGCTCCCGGTGAAGTTTACTATGGAGCAACGCTTGCAAGCGGCAGAAAGGAAGTTTCCTCTGCAGATAGTCAGATACCGGGATCTGTCCGCATTCCAGTCGGGAACAATAACAGCCTTGATTATGATTTGAGGAATCTTGTTCTATCAGGATTCGTCAATGCAGGTCTTTCAACAACCCTTACCATGGATCTGGCAATGGCGCTTCAGAATACCGCAGATGAGAGATCATGGTTCAATCCTGCTATGGCAACAGCTCTTGAGCTTACCCATGCCAATATCCTTGGAACTACGCGTTACAGCTTCAGGGTAACTGAAAGAACAGAGGCAGGTTCCTTTGTGATACCGGATCTCTATGGACGCATAGGACATCAGATAATACTGTCGAACCAATACCTTTCCTCAGTGAATTTCTCCGCGACATATTCTGGGGATATCACAGACAATACGCTCTCAGGATCGATTGGATTATCTGGAAAACTCGGATTCATGAACTGGGGTCTTACAGGCTACATCTCTTCGGATCTTGTCGATGTTGATGGTCTTTCATGGACGACAACACTCTCTGCGAGCATGTCTCTCGGACGCCAGGTCTGGCTTTCCGGATCACTCGATCTTGCAGGATCTGGAGCCAATGCTCCGTCTGTTAGCGGCCGTGTTTCAGCAACTGTCAGGTTCGGTGGCGGATCGGCAAATGCATCCTACAGCAATACCCAGTCTTCGATCTCTGCCAATGTCTATGATTCGAAGAACAAATTCTCTGCCCGCCTCACAACGGATGATTTCGGGAATATCAATGCATATGGAGTCGATGCGGAGTACACATATGATGGAAAGTTCATCAATGCAACTGCTTCTCTTGATGCTACGGATCTTTTCATGGATACAAGAGCATCCTTCTCTGTTTCCACATCAACGCTCTTTGCTGATGGATTGTTTACGGTTGCATCCTCTATTCCTTCGAACTTCCTTCTTGTGAGCCAGCAGGGCACGCTGAAGAATAATACGCTTTCTGTAGGTAGCGCGGGGTCTTCTTCGACTACAAACCTCAGGAATGTCTTCGGAAGCTATCTGTATTCAGGTCTCTCAACGATGCGTGATACTTCGCTTTCGCTTTACAGCTATGCAGAATCCACATTCTCTTCCTCTGAAGTGTTTGATGTCACGATACCAGCAGGCCCCAGAAGGGGATATGTCCTCAGACTCAATGCAGATCCGACTTTCACTGTATCAGGAGTCGTCTGTGTGGATGGTGTTCTTTGGACGAATGCATCCTCTCCTGTCTATTCTGTAAGCATCGATGAGAATGGTGAATATATCTACTCTCAGACAGAATACTATCTCTTCTCAGACAGTGATGGCAGATTCATACTCTCTGGTCTTTATCCTGGAGACTATGCCTTTGATGTCCAGTCTTCAGAGGGATGGCTTTCATATACCTTCCATGTGGATGATGACGAAGAATCGGCATCGCTTATACATCTGATCGGCAATGAATCGATAGATGATATTGATATCGGTGATCCATACGCAGGTGTTGTCAGATTTGAGAACATAGGAGCCATAACCGCAGATGAATTCTGGCTTATGCTCTATCCGGAAATGGAGGTGGCAGTATGAGGAAGTCAATGCTGATCATTCTCATTTCAATCATGCTGATGCCTGTCTTTGGCGCTGCTGGGGATGTTGTCTCAAGCGACACAATGCTGCTTCGGGGATTCAAGATCAAGGAATCCGGCGTTCTGGAGTTCGTGATAGTTGATGCATTGAATGATTCACTTGAGACAATGGTTCCGACTACAGGCGGTGTCTCTGCCGGAGATATTGTCATTACCGAGCATCTGGATTCTTTCCTTGGCAATCCTGAGACAAGCTCATTGGATGCCATCAAGAACCTACCCAATATGCCCGAGCGTATCGTATTCTCTTTCAGACTCTCAGGAAGAGATCCTGGACGGTATGATATTTCATTCAAGATGAATCCTTTCAATAGGATTCCTGATGAAACATCCCTTGCGTCGGATGCTGTAACGACAATTGATGCCGCATATGCGCTAGGAAATCTCAACTTCGTTTTCACAGATAGCTCTGTAGGAGGAAGCAATGCCGGATATTATGATGTCCGTACGGATTCTCCTCAGATTAATGACAGTGATAAGAACAGCGCTGTGACGTTCATCAATGGTTCTGCATCCCCTGATACATTGAAGCAGCCGCTGCATGTTGTTTCAGATGGCAGTTCTTCATGGATATTCAGAGGAGCAGTATTCATGATGGTCTCTGACTCGGATTTTGATGATGCCGCATTGGGAAATTACAGTGCGACAGTTACTGCGACACTGACGGTGCCGGATTGAGGAGGATGCAATGAAGAAAGCTATTTTTACATTGTCCATGATTTTCCTTCTGATTCTCCCTGCATATTCGGAATATGTATCGCAGATGTCTAAGCCTCTTCAGCTGCAGGCTGCATATGATGAGGTTGCGTTCATCGATATAAAGGAGATTGCATCCCAGTCTCAGGCATTTTTGCAGGGAATGCCGTTCAATATCGAGGAATCCTATGTTGCATATGGTGGAACAGAGAATGGAAGGCTTGTTGCAACATGGAGCATGATAACAAATGATAAGGTGAAGATACGCATCGCTGCCCAGCCCCTTCTCCCGGAAGATCCTGATATGGCAAAGAATGCAAGCCCTCTTTCATACCGTCTGCTATTCACATATCTTCTTGGATACTCTGATGACAACAACAATCATCATGAAATAGCAGGGGAGGAGTTTGAAGTATATTCATCGACATCTTCCTTTGATCCCGAGTCTCCAGTATATTCTGGCGAATTCGATCCGATGGGTTCTATAGCTTTCGGACAGAACTCTGGTCAGACAACGGAATCAAAAGACTATTCATATGTAGGAAGCCTTGATGGAAGCATCTATTTTCAGTTTACACAAGAGGCAACTACGCTGATTGATCGCTATCGTGGACAGAACAGCCCTGTTCTTCCAGCCGGGAACTATACCGCTGAAGTGCGGATCGAGCTGGTGGAGGTGTGAGAATGAGGAAATCGATTATCCTAGCCTTCATCCTGATCATCATATCCTTAGAGCATTTGGCGGCTGTTTATCTTGAAGTTGCTCCGTTTAACGGTGCCTATGGTGTTTCCATGTCTAACGAGTTTTACACAGGCGGAGATTATAAAGGTACTGATGAGTCAGGTTTTGATGATGCAAAACATTATAGTAATAACGAGCTGATTGCTGTTGGAGGACTACAGGATCTTTCTGAATCAGATTATGAAAATTTTGGGAATGAATTGAAGATTTCTGTCTCATGTCCGAATGGTTTGTATTTTGTTTCTCAGAGTAATCCTGCATTCAGGCGGCCATTTGAACTGCTGCTCGTTTGGACAGATCAACGTTCTTATACACACCAAAAGTGGGCAGGATGGGGTGTATATAAATCTGAAGAAAAAACCGATAATCAATATAAAGAATATGGTAAATCATATGTTTCTGAATTGAATCCTGCTACTTATGGAAAAATGCGGGATTGGATTCTTCAAGATGACTATTCCGAATCATGGGGATATGGAGACAAATATACAGATCAGGAATTGGATTTCTGGTGTGATATCGTTCTTGTGCTTCCAGGTGAATTGATTCCTGGTACTGATATCATTGAGGCCGAGGATGAATATGGCAGGCTTGTTCAGTATCCTCTGATAGAGGCTGCTGACTATACAGCTCTTGTAACCATTACATTTGAATACGGGGATCTTCCGCCTAAGTCGATAACGATTCCATTCTCTGGGTACTACGAGAGAAATAACACCGTAAAGAAGGAAGGTGTCTGTTCGATGCTGATAGAGCCGACAGCAGCGGCCGCTCAGCTCAGTATCACAAGAGACAGAGGATCATGGGTTACTGTGGGGACACTGGAGTTCATGCAGAGTACATTTGAATCGCCTCTTTCAAAACCGGTTATCTTTGCTTCTTCATCGCCTGATCCAAAGTTCAAGGAAGATAAGTTCAGAATGGTGCATGAATCTGTTGCATTCAATACACCTTTGACCAGTACTAACAGCATTGGATACAAGGTCAGGATCCGCAATACAGGAAGCACTGGAACAGGTTCCTATGAGTTCTATGGGGATGAGAGCATAGATAACGTTATCAATTCCGGATATGGAAGTTTTGGAATCGTACCGGAAGTAACACCTGCCAAGATGCAGCATTCGAATACAATGGATTACTACTCCTATTCAGGTGATATCGATGTGATGCTTGATGCAGGTTCGAATTTCATGAAGGCCGGACGGTATTCCGGGACTGTGTATATACATGTCGTGGCAGATGAGAATACAGGGTACTGAGGAGGGAGTATGAGAAAGACAATCATAATGCTGATGATTATAAACATCTTCATATTATCCCTTCTCCCTGCTGCTGTAGGAAAGGAGGATAAGCTTATGGTCAGCGCTGTTGTCCCGGAGGATTACGGTGTTGAGTTTCCTATGAATGCGCTCCATATAGACAGGATGTATTTCTCATTAACAGACAATGAGGATTCCCTGATTCCATCTGACCAGCTCAGTGCAGGGACTATGCATATTGGAATGAACGAGTTCAGGATAACGCTTCTCTATTACGGTAATCAGAGCGAGGATTATTCATTCATCCTTGAAACCGATGCCGGTGATGGATGGCGGGATTCTTATGGCAATATCATTCCGATCAGTGTTCGTGTTGTTGATAATTCCGAAGCCGATGATATCAAGGTGACGGAAATGGATATGGGATCTGCTGAGGTAACCGTTCCAGCCAATGGGCCAAGGAGGGGGGAAGCAGCTGCAGATATAGTTTTTGAATGGTCCGGAGAACCTGATCCGGAACCTGGAATATATACAGTAGATGTGAATCTCTGCATGTATGCCGTATGAACAGGAGGAAGAAATGAAGAAAGGATTGCTGGCTTTACTGCTGGCTCTGCTGGCTCTGACAACATTGCCGGCAGTAGCGTATGAGTTGGAAGGTGAGGGCGCTGTTGTTACTGAACAGACAGTAGGACTCCCCGTAACTCTTGATATCTCATCAGGATCCGGGACTGCTGAGACATATATTGATATTGGTTTCTCTCAGGAAACTAGTCTGACCAGTAAAATGACCCCGAGCTATAATCCTGCTACAGCTTCTGAAGTTACTCTTATTGGTAGTGAGGGAACTGGTATGCTTAATCCAAAAGAGGAGCTTTACGTATACTGGGTCGTGAGAGGCGCTGATAAATTCAAGGCAAGCCTTTATGTTGAGGATGTGCTTTTCCGCGATGGTGGGTCTGATGGAACTGAGACTGATGAGCTTGACTGGACCATTTCATGGACCGATCCTACGACAAAGACTCAGAAATCAATTGGAAATGGAACATACAACACAACAGGAGAGGTCTTCCTTGACAGAACTGGTGATAATCTTGCTGGCACATACAATGCTATTCCTCTCTCGATTAATACAGCAGAGTACACAGGGAAGACAGCTGGTGTCTATTCCGGAGAATTGACACTGCATGTTGAACCAGTGGAGGGTTAATATGAAAAAGATTTTATTGCTTGCATTTGTTTTAATTATGGCAATGGCTGTTGTTTATGCAGCTGATGGCAAGGCTTCAGGTGAGACTGCAATAGAAACGGGTCAGTCTGCGACTGTTCCTGTGAAATTCGATCTCGGAGAGAAGGGTAATGTAAAGTGGGAAATCGGTTTCACAAACGTAACATCTGAAGAAAATCTTTCGTATGGTAATGTCACACCTGCGGCATCGATTGATCTTGTATTGGATGAAAAAACAATGACCGGAGGAATAAATGATGAGTCTCCAGTTGCTGTCTACTGGATTCTTACGGGAGGACAGAAGGTCAGGATTTCCCTCGCTGCAGAAGGTGCAATGGAAGGAACGGATTCTGATAGTGTAACGCATTATATCAACTGGGAAACAAGCTGGACCCCGAAGAAGAATGCAGGTGGAGCCCTTACAAATGACACTAATGTTACTCTTGGTTCAAAGGATGCATATTCCGAAGAGCAGTCTGTCGATTATACAACAGCTAAGTCTGTATTTGACAGATCTGCAACGATTTCAGCTTCAGAGAAAGGTCTGGTACCGCTTACGATAACTACTCAGAAAGTTTCTGATGCGGCAACAGTCGAGTATTCATCTTCACTGACTCTCAAGATTGAACCAGTTGAGACAACGTAAGAGAGATTATATTGATGAAACGCTTTGCCCTTCTCCTGATAGCAATATCTGCAATGCTTCCTGCTTCAGCTGCTCTGACGAGCACTGATAAGGAAGTGCCTGCAGAGCTCCCTGTTTTCTGGGATCTGAACAGTATCTCGGATTACTATGTTCAGCGCTTTGGTTTTTCAAAGTCGGATGCGGGGGAGAGTGATCCGGTTGGGACTGATGGCTATAGTCTTACTACAGCCATCGATGGAACAAGGGTCACAGGAGAAGGGGAAGTGTATATCTGGTGGAATATCGAAGCTCCGATGAAGATCGTCCTTGAAATCGAAATGCTTGCAAGGATGGAAGGCAAAGCATCAGGAGCAGGGGAGTCTGATACAACGCTTGACTGGGGCGCTTCATGGAGCGTTGCAGATTCCTCTGTTTCTGGCAGCGCCTCAATCTCTCCAGGGAGTGTAGGGATTCTTGAGGACAATTCTTCAAGCAGGTATGGAAGCAATCAGATCGTAACTCACAATGGGCTTGCTTCCACGGGAGCAGTTTCCTCTGGATACTGCTGTATAGATATAAAGACGGTCAATGCATATACGGCCGCAATACGCGACTACAGTGGAACAATAACACTGCAGATCGATGGAGATGCATAAAATGAAGAAAGTATTGTTATTTGCTTTGGTTATCATGGTTTCATTGCCTCTTATGGCAGCAGTGAATTTCGGTGCAGGAATGAAAGACCAGCCTGCTTCTGTCAAGGTTGCATGGAAGCTTGCCACTGACCCTCTTGTAGGAAGTTATCAGATTGGTTTTTTCAGTGATAATGCTGGAAATAATGCTGCAACGGAAGTCGCCCTTACATCCACCGCAGGTGCCAAATCACTTGTTGGAACCGGTGATGTTTACCTGTTCTGGGATTTTGTCACGAAATCAGAGGCTGTTACCATTTCTCTTTATTCTGGAGCACTGACGGGAACAGTTCAAACAGGAGAGGGAACAGAATCAAGATCGGAAACTATAAACTGGGAGGCTGAAATTACTCCCAATACCAATAACTCTGCCTATTCAATAACAAGATCAAAGTTCTCCGATAAGATCTCCGGATTATATGGAACATCAGAGGATCCTGTTGAAATCGTCAAGTACACTTCAGGTAATACATCAATGGGAAGCAATTGATCTGTCAAACTGGCAATAACAACCGCAAATGCTGTTGATAAGGCGCCAGCTGATTATTCTGCAACTCTTACGGCGGTTGTAAAAGGAATCTGATATGCTCAGAAAGCCAGCTGTCCTTTTCCTGATTTTAGGGGTTATATCTTCGATCCTCTATGCAGAGGATCCAAAGATATTCAATATTGCCCTTGATTTTGGAGAAGCTGCATACACTGAATTCGGATTCTCGGGTAATGAAGTCAATCAGAACAATCCATCTCCTTCTTCCATTGAAGGCAACAGCATGGAGATTGTCACTGCGACAACAACCGAGAATTCCGATGGTTCTACTTCTCTTGTCCCTGGGCAAAGGACAGTATATGCTTTCTGGAATGTTGTTTCTGTGAATCGTATTGACCTCTACCTTGAAATGACAGGACCTCTGTATCCTGAGTCGCTGGTTGACGCTGATGGAAATCCTGTAAGTGAAGGAACAGCGGGAATTAATTGGTCAGTTTACTGGGATAATGATGTATCACATATATCTTCTGAATCAAGCAACCAGTATAAGAACAGACTTGTAACTGTCGGTGGTGGAAATGAGGCAATGGTAGGAAGCAAGCGTCTTACGATAAAAGCCGATAGTATCAACGGGCGTCTTTCGTCGATGGTTGCGGATGATTATGTTGCGACATTAAAGCTTATGGTGGATAGCATATGAGAAGAAAACTTGCTTTACTGCTCTGCTTGATTTTGATTATTGCTATTATTCCATGTGCTGCATATGAACCGATACATGCGCCGCTTGAGATTGAGTTTACTTCTGGTATTTCTCTGATAGCAGGATTTGCTGATGAGGAAGTTTCAAGTACGGTCCTCACTACTGCTGAGGATATTACCGGTGATACGAAATATTTCTCTTATGACTCAGATACTGCCGAGTTCTATATAAACAATATCTATTTCTACCTACAGGTATTTACTATAAGTCCGGTGAATGTCCAGATCTCAGGCACCCCATTGAAAAATGGAGTATCATCAATCAATTGGACCTCATTAGCCTGCCCGTATGGTACTATCGATACAGCATCCAACTCTGTTATCAGGGTAAATGAGAATGAAATCGAAGTTGAGAACTTCTATCAGCCACGTGTCTATAGCGATGAGATCCATATACGGATACCAGCTAATTCCGTCCCTAAGGATACAACTGGTTCGTATGCTGGAAGCATAACAATAGAGGTTATTGATCCGTCATGAGAAAGGTGCTTTTGATATTGATTGTTTTTTCCGCATTGATTCAGTCTCTTGTTGCAGATGAGAGTTTTCCTTTTGATATTCTCTTTACAAAGGAGAGCATATCTGAAGCACATTTTGAGAATCAGGCCGGAGAGAAAATCGAATCGCTTTCTTTTCCGATTGTCCAATCAATAAATCAGAGCGTTTCCGTTGATGTTTATGCTGCATATCATATTTTCGCTGGAGAGAAAGTGGATTTATTCTTTGTTCCAGGCAATGCCACTGACAGCAATTATACTGCAGAAGGTCCAATGCTTATGAAAGCTTCCGAACCATTCAATGGATTGAATTACAATGTAGCTGTTGATGGTGGCGGGAGTTTAATTTTCTCTGATGGTAATACTGACAGAATAACCGATTCGCTTACTCTTGCGGAGCGTACCGTGAATGTCACTAGTACAGACAGCGAATCAGAAGGCAGGTCAAAAGTCACGCTTACAATGAATCCTCCGGTTATTGATGGTAATGTAGGCTACATGGAAGGACAGTATACTGGATATATTATTCTCCAGGTTACAAAGGAGTGATCCAATACAAAGCCTCCTCTGGTATAATCTTTTCCTATTCTTTGCCGGTTATCGTTAACCCACAGTTTTTCCTTTACATGTTGAATTTTTGTGATACTATACACCCATCAGGAATGAAGGGGTTCCTGATTCAGTGATCCGCAAAGCGGATTCCTGCGTAAGCATGGCGACAAGATGCCTGAAGGGGTATACAGGCATCGCGCAGAAAGCAAGCTGTTAGTGACATGACTTGTAAAAGGGAATGCTGTGTCATACTTAAGCTACTTTTCATTGATCGGGATGTCTCCAGGCATCATTATTTCTTATTCTGCTGAAACAAGAGAAAGGAGGTTCCAAGGCAAATCGCCATTAAGAGAAATGCATTGAGGAGGATTATATGAAACGCCTCCTGATTGCTGTTCTCTTATTCTCTGTCTCAGTCTCTATGTCTTTCTGTGGCAAGCTCATCGGAACTGCTACGCTTCATATAACTCTCTATGTTCCTCCGAAGCCGATTACTATCGATACATGCCCTGGAGAGTATGAGTATTACTCTGTAGAAAGAATTGACGATACCATGTTCATTGCAGCGAAATGAATCCATGAGGGTTTATTCTTCTGTCTTTAAGTACAGTATTCTGTCGGATTTTTCAAAGAAACGGGGATTCTGAATCTTTACGATTTTCAGAAACTTGTTTATTTTCTGACACTGGAAGGCAGATCTGACCTGATTCGTGATGCAACTGGCTTAACTGTTACCCAGGAACCAAGCTGGACCTGTTGTAGTTGAGGCAGTTATGTTAAAGCGTTTTGTTTCCATGCTGCTTTTGATTGCAGCATTCTTCATCTTTATTGATCATGTCTGGTGCGGAAGCATCATAGGGCAGGCAACACTCCATATTACTCTCTATGTGCCGCCGAAACCGGTTACTGCTGACACAGTCCCCGGTACATATCCTGAATACACTGTCGATAAAACAGAAGATACGGTATTCATCACCGCTGACTGATCCTCATTGATTCAGATAGAAGGTTTCAGAATTAACAGTGAATTATCAGAGACTAAGTATGATGATCACAAAATGCTGATACCATAATTTCAGCATGACAGAAAATACCAAAGTGTAAGAATGATATCTTCTTTGCTTTTGCGGGTTGGTATGTTCAGATGGATCATCAAAAGGACTGTGTTGATTGTTACGCTTATCGCGATGCTTTCTCCGTTGTTGGGCGGAAATGTGATTGCAAGAGCGACGCTCAGGATTACGCTATATGTCCTTCCTCGAATTGAAAGCCTTTAGATGGGATCAGGGAGGCATACTGGATACTCTATTGAGAAAAATGAAAAAAGAGTAATTATCATTGCAGACTGATTAAGAACAGCTAGATTCCTTATTTTCAATATAAATATTTATTTTTATTCCTAAAATGGAATTATAAATCTTAGTTTATATAGTCTGAAATCACCGATGGAAATAGAAACCTTTGTATTGATTCTAAAGACCTTTCATAAGTGATTCTGATTTTTTCTTGAAAGTTTCCTGATGGTATTTCATTGATGAAGCCCCCATTTTTCCTTTTTTTACTTTTCCATGCGACATAAAAGGGTATTCAGCGCGTATATCTATCAGGAGGTATTCATATGGATACAGATAAGAATGCGCATGGATGCTATAATATCGATGTGAAAAGGATCATAACCGACAGGTTCAGCTTCGAGTATTTCATAACGAGGGATATGCTGTATGTCGACAAGACGATGTATGCCTATAAGCTTGCAGCATCAGATGGGAACTTCTTCTTCCTATCCCGTCCCCG
>CALXKS010000080.1 GCA_944389015.1 uncultured Spirochaetaceae bacterium | reverse complement strand
TCGCCTTGAGCTTCTTCTTGCTTGTGGACACCTGTACTCTGTAGTATCCAGTGCGTGTCCTGCTATTGGAGAAGGTGAATCCGAGGAAATCGAAGCTCTCCCTTGTACCCTTGAGCCGCCCGAACGGAAGAATCTTCGTCTTCTCCTCCGCAAGCTCAAGCGAGAACTTTTCCATACGGACCCTTATGGCCTCCAGCACACGTTCCGCATCATCCCTGTTTTCGAAGAGGATAAGGAAATCATCTGCATATCTCACATAGCATGAATAGCCTATGAGCCTAGGCTTCACAGCCTTCTCAAACCACAGGTCCAGCACATAGTGCAGGTAGACATTGGCAAGCACCGGGCTTATCAATCCGCCCTGCGGTGTGCCTTTGTCGCTGTCCTGCAACTGAGTGCCTTCCATCACCCCGGCGATCAGGAATCGCTTTATGTATCTGATGAGATTCTTATCCGCAATGTCATGTTCTAGGAACCTGATGAGCCAGTCATGGTCGACGTTGTCAAAGAACCCCTTGATGTCCGCTTCCAGAACATAGTTCACATTGTTCCTCATCACAGCATTGTCGATAGCCCTAACCACATCGTGTGCGTTCCTTCCTGCCCTGAACCCATATGAACAGTTGAGAAACCTCTCTTCGTATAAAGCGTTGAGTATGTCAGCCATGACACCCTGCACGAGCCTGTCCTCGTATGAAGGTATGCCTAACGGCCTCATCTTCCCATTCGCCTTCGGTATATAGGTCCTCCGCACTGGCAATGGCCTGTATGAGAACCTCTTCATCCTCTCAAGAAGATTTCCGATGTTCTCTTCAAGGTGTTTGTAATAGCCTGAGAATACCAAGAAAGATCGTCAGGATTTCCAGAGGAAGATAATGAATGGAAAAGCAGATGATTGAGCTTGGCGCACTTGATATAAGGTGCGTATTCCACAAGACTCCTCCGGATAAGGAGGAGCAAGGAGAATGCTCAGGATGGAACAGATAGCAGCCATCAAGCAGATGAGCCAGAGCGAATCTATAAGCACGATAGCCTCGGCTCTGAACATCGACTGGAAGACAGCGCGCAAGTATGCCGGGATGGATGACTTCAATGTATCGGTAGAGAGCTTCAGGGCGCATCGGAGAGGCAGCAAGCTTGATCCGTACAAGAGTGAGATCGACAGGATCATGGATGAGGAGGAACAAGGACGGCTGCCACGCAAGCAGAGGTTCACTGCGAGGCGGATGCATTCATACCTGGTTGGAGAGCTGGGTTATGAGGATCTGAAGGATTCATACCTGCTTGTGCAGCGCTATATGAGGCAGTGCCGGCAGAAGAGACGCAGGGGATACGCGGATCCGGGAAGACCATGCTCTCCATCTGCCTTGGGATGGAAGCATGCCAGAGGGGATACAAAGTCCGCTTCTTCACCCTTGCCCAGCTTGCTGTCAGGCTGAAGGCTGCCGCGCAGGAAGAGCGCCTTGAGAACTTCCTCCTCACGCTTAGGGGCCTGGATCTGCTGATCATTGATGAATGGGGATACACGTCCATAGACAGCGAGAGCGCTGGATACCTGTACCGCGTCATTGCTGACAGCTATGAGCAGAAGGCGCTGATCATTACAACGAATCTGGCATTCAGCGACTGGGGAAGGCTTTTCGCGGATGAGCAGCTTGCGGCTGCCATCATCGACAGGATCGTCCACTACGGCCATCTGATCGATACGGGGAAGAAGGACTGGAGACTCTCTAATTCTCCTATGAACGGCAAGCAGTTCGTGAGAGCGGTCAAGAATACAGGTTGATACTTTTCGCGTGATTCTTTAAGGTTCTTATCTTAACGATTTTATTCTGGAATTCTGACGATCTTTTTCTCCAATTTGTCTTGACTTAATACATACGCAACAGCTGGCTCTGCGGCCTCTACCGGAGCTGGTTCCTCTATGATGACAGGCTCCGGCATCTCTTCCTCTGCAGCAGGCCCGGCAATCGTCGCATCCACAGCCTCTGCAGGAGCAGGTGCCTCTGATGCAGGAACCTCATCCTTCCCGTGCTGCGATGCATATGCCACAGTACCGAAGAGGATGAGAAGCAATCCGAATGCTATGAGAGCGATCCTTCTCCAGTTCCAGTGCTTCCTCTCAGGAGCATTCCCAGCTTCTGTGAATGCCCCGTAATCCGTGCTGTCCGCGTAAACGCGTCTTCTCCGCACGCCGGTTTTCCTCGCTCTGTTTCTCTCGACAGAGCGGAGCTTTGGTCTTCTATTGTATTTCCCCATATTGCTATACCATCGGCCTGCAAGGCGCAGACCCAGAAGAAGCTAACATAATTCCGGATCAGGTGCAATACCGGCTGGGGGGTATATATTATTTTTATTTAAATCGTTTGATTATAACAAATTGATTATAAGAAAATAAAATATCAAAAAATTCTTCATCTATGTGGAGAGAAGAGAAAAGGGAGGGCATACAACGCCCTCCCCCTATGATTCACATATTATATGGCACCCAGAGCGAATGGGATTGATATACAACAAAGGACTCGACTTCGAGCACTTCTGCTATCTTCGTCAGCTCATAGCGGAAGAAATCGAGGAGAGAGAGACCATCGTCCTCCGAGAGCGTGAGCTGGACGATCAGGTCATACCGTCCTGTGACAACCGCAGCGGAGATCACACCCCGGAGAGAGCAGAACTCCCTTGCCTTCCTCTCAAGCTCCATAGTCTTGAGCTTGACACCCATCATCACAACCTGCAGACCCGGCATCTTCTCCGGATCCACAAGCCCTGTTATCGAAAGGACACCATCATCGATGAGCTTGTTCACTCTGGAACGCACTGTGTTCTCAGTGATCCCAAGCTCTTCGGCAATCGCTGAATATGGCTTACGGCCATCGGAGAGTGCCTTTATGATGGCTCTATTCGTATCATCGATACGCTTCTTCTGCCCCATCAGCCATTCCTTCTCTCAAACTCGATCATGAACTGTGCGAGAGCAGCTGCATCCTCCATCGGAAGAGCATTGTAGAGGCTGGCTCTCAGTCCACCAACCGATCTGTGGCCCTTAAGACCAAGCATTCCTTCCTTCTTGGATTCCTCTACGAACTTCGCCTCAAGCTCTTCGGAAGGAAGGCGGAATACGACATTCATCCTTGAGCGGTAGCGCTTATCAACAGGGGAACGATAGAAATCAGAGTTGTCGATTACATCATAGATGTATCCGGACTTCTCAATCGCATTCTTCAGCATTCCCTCTGCTCCGCCGTTGCGCATGATCCACTTGAGAACAAGCCCTACTGCCCAGATAGAGAAGACAGGAGGTGTATTGTAGAGGCCTTTGTCCTTTGCATGCTTTGCATAGTCCATATATGCAGTAAGGTTCGGATTGCGGCGCTCAAGCATATCCTTTCTGAGGATTATGAATGTCGCACCTGCTGGTCCCAGATTCTTCTGGACTCCGCCGTAGATCATTGCGAACTTCGATACATCCACAGGGCGTGAGAGCATATCAGAGGACATATCCGCGATAAGAGGCACATCGCCTGTATCAGGGAAGTCCTGCCACTCTATTCCTCCGATTGTCTCATTGGAGCAGAGATAGTAGTAGCATGCATCCGGAGATGGCTTGACGGAAGCAGGATCGGGAAGCGTTGTGAAGTTCGAGTCCTTCCCATCGAATGCGATGTTCACTTTTCCAAGCTTCGCAGCATCATCGGCAGCCTTGTTTGCCCATGAACCGGTACGCACATAGTCAGCGCTCTTCCCTGCAAGGAGGAAGTTCGTAGGAATCATCGTGAACTGCAGAGTCGCACCGCCTCCAAGGAAGAAGACATCATAGTTGTCAGGGATGGAAAGCAATGAGCGGAAATCCGCGAGGCACTCATCGTACATCTCCTCGAACATGCCTCCGCGATGCGAGGCCTCGATCATCGACAGTCCCTTGCCTTTATAATCAACGATATTCTTCTGGATCTCCTCCAGCACTTCGACCGGCATCGTAGATGGACCGGCAAAGAAATTCATCTTCCTCATAGCTTTCCCTCCTTTATGCACTTCCCTATTGTCTCAACAACCTCATCACCGATACGCAGGAGGTTCTCAACTGAGTTTGCTCCTACATGTGGCGTAAGCGTGACATGCTCAGCCTTGAGTATCGGATTATCCTCTGCAGGAGGCTCTGAGGAGTATACATCCGTGCAGAACCACGAGAGGCTTCCGTCCTCAAGCGCCTTGGCCACAGCAGCCTCATCAACGCACTTTCCACGTCCTGTGTTGATAAGAACAGGCTTCTTCTCCATCTTGGATATAAGCTCTGCATTCACCATCTTATCTGTCTCAGGAGTGTATGGCAGATGCATGGAGATGTAATCAGCATTCCTGACTGCATCCTCAAGGCTCATCATCTGGGCAACATCTGACTTCTCGACATATTTATCATAGGAGACAACCTTCATTCCGAATGCTGCTGCCCTGATGGCCACCTGCCTTGCTATATTCCCTATTCCGAGAAGACAGAGTGTCTTTCCATAGAGCTCTGTGCGTTTTGTATTCTTATTCCATTCTCCGGCCTTCATCGTATTGTCATAGTATGGAATATGATTCGGGACAGAGATCATAAGGGCAAAAGCGAGCTCTGCGACTGCAACAGCGGAGGACTTAGGTGTATTTACGGCTATGATCCCCTTCTCGCTGCAGTAAGCCTTGTCGATATTGTCCATACCGACACCGCCTCTGATAATAAGCTTGAGATTCGGTGCCTGATCGATATACTCCTTTGTGGCCTTTGTCTTCGATCTGATGAGAACGACATCGGCATCCTTCAGGCGTGTTTTATCATCGGTAACCTCTCCAAAAGCAGCAAGCTTACCAGGAAGACTTTTGTCAAATGCATCGGAAATAAGGATAAGCATAATTTTCCCTCCTATGTTTTACGCAAATAGTATCAGGCTTGTTGCGTAATCTGTCAAATAGAAAGGGAGAAAACAGCGAAAAATGAAAAAGAAAAGAGGAGCCGAAGCTCCTCCATGCATCAGATATCAGGCATCATTCTCCGACTGCATATTGACATCCACTGTGAACTTCTCGGCAGGCCCATCGATATATTTGATTGCGAGGCCGGAGAAGTCCATGCCGAAACTATTGTAGAAGAATGCGACGCTGAAGTTTTTGACATCCTGCGTAATGTTTATCACCGCATCGGTCTCAGGATAGAGTTCTCTTGCCTTCTCAAGAATATCATTATACCCGAAACCGCCCCACTGTATGAAACCAAGCACATTATGGACTTTCCCTGATACAGATACGGGACCGAGGACCTCATAGTCTTTTTCAATGACATTGCCGACAAGGCCAGCATCACTGTAAGGAAGTCTTGTGCTGCAAGAGACAGCAAGGACAAGCATAATAGCAGCAATCAGCAGTTTCTTCATATCAACACCCCCGCGGAGAACTGCAATCAATAGCAAGGAGCAGCTCTCCCAATGAGCTGATTATACAAAACAACAATCCATAATCCATAGTGAAAAGAGGACGGGAGAGCAAAATTCATGAAAAAAGAGGAGCCGGAGCTCCCCTTATGTTCTGCTTATCTGATCAATAAGCCTTCGATGCGTGCATCTTCCTGACCTTCTTCATCTGCTTTCTTGCAAGAGCCTTGTTCTTGCGGTTGAGGATGGTTGAAGGCTTCTCGTAGTACTCACGCTTCTTCCACTCGCGGATGATGCCTTCCTTCTCGACCATTCTCTTGAAGCGCTTGATCGATTTCTCGAGTGGCTCATTCTCGTCTACCTTTACGTATGCCATTG
>CALXKS010000079.1 GCA_944389015.1 uncultured Spirochaetaceae bacterium | reverse complement strand
GTATGAGAAGGTAGAAAACCTCATAAAACGGATTCTTGAAAATCCAAATTCTCTGAAATACAGGGACTAAACTGCGATTGAACGCTTTAAATGAGGTTTTTCAGCAACGCTGTGCAGATAGGAGTTTTAAAATATTATACATATTTAAAGTTGAGCTTAAAATATGTATGAAATCTCCCATTAAAAATCATAGATAACGGAATCTGCAAAAGTACGCAGAAGCATCGTATTGCTCCCTAGATGATTCCTCATCGGCAGGGATCCAAATATAATACAGTACATGGCAGACAGGATCCTCGTACGCGGCGCTAAAGTACACAATCTTAAAAATATCGATGTGGATATCCCTCTCAATGAAATAGTCGGGATAGCCGGTGTCTCAGGCTCCGGGAAATCCTCGCTTGCTCTTGGCGTTCTGTATGCTGAAGGCTCAAGAAGATATCTTGAATCGCTCTCAACCTACACAAGGAGAAGAATGACACAGGCGGAGAGAGCCTGGGTCGATGATGTCCTTTATATCCCTGCAGCGCTTGCCCTAAGGCAGCGTCCAGGAGTGCCTGGAATCAGAAGCACATTCGGAACAGGCAGCGAGCTTCTAAACTCACTGAGGCTGATGTTCTCGCGCCTTGCCTGCCACAGATGCCCTAATGGCCACTACCTCGAACCTACTCTCGATGTAGCTGCCGGGAATGAGCTTGTCTGCCCTGTCTGCGGAGCTCATTTCTATGCGCCTTCCGCAGAAGAGCTTGCATTCAACAGCCAGGGTGCCTGCCATACATGCAATGGAACAGGCATTGTGAGGAGCGTAGACAGGACAACGCTCGTCCCGGATGAATCACTGACTATCGAAGAGGGTGCCGTTGCTCCATGGAACTCTCTGATGTGGTCCCTCATGGTCGATGTCTGCCGGGAAATGGGAGTGCGCACTGATATACCTTTCAGAGATCTGACCGATGCTGAGAAGGATATCGTCTACAATGGGCCTGCCGTCAAGAAGCATATATTCTACAAGGCAAAGAACTCCAATCAGGCAGGGGAACTCGATTTCACATACTACAATGCAGTATATACAGTAGAGAATGCACTTTCCAAGGTAAAGGATGAGCAGGGAATGAAGCGTGTCGAGAAATTCCTGAAGGAGGATATATGCCCGGCCTGCCATGGTTCAAGGCTATCGGAGAAGGCAAGAGGACCTAAGCTATGCGGCATATCCCTCGACGAGGCATGCACAATGACGCTCTCCGAGATCATCGGATGGGTCAGAAAGATGCCCTCTGCCCTTCCGGAATACATGAAGCCGATGGCTGAGCGCATTGCGGAATCATTCCTCGATACAGCAAAGCGTCTTATGGATCTCGGGCTTGGATATCTCTCGCTGGACAGGGCTTCCGGAACGCTATCAACGGGGGAAAGGCAGAGAATGCAGCTGGCGAGAGCTGTCAGGAACAGGACAACGGGTGTCCTATACGTTCTTGATGAGCCATCAATAGGCCTCCATCCATCGAATATCGAAGGGCTGAAGGGTGTCATGCATGATCTTGTCAGCGATGGGAATTCCGTTATTCTTGTCGATCATGATATCCAGATACTGTCGGAATCGGACTGGATAATAGAAATGGGACCGGAAGCAGGAGCAAAAGGAGGGAGAGTAATCGCGGAAGGAACCATCGGGGATATCGAGGGAAACAGCGCATCAAGGATAGGACCATTCCTATCAGGAAAGGAATCCTCCGATATCAGAGAACGCTGTCCGTATGGCACTCTCTTCAGCAATGGCACAATAAGACTGTCGACAGGGGAAATCCATACAGTGAAGCCCCTTGATGCCGTCATCCCCAAAGGAAGGCTTACTGCAATAACAGGAGTATCGGGATCGGGAAAGACAACATTCATACTCGAAAGCCTTGTGCCGGCGCTTGAGGCAATGATAAAAGGGACAAGGCTTCCTGATCACATAAAGGCAATCGAAGCTGATGGTATAAAGCAGGTGAAGCTGATTGATGCGACCCCTATAGGAATCAATATAAGATCGACAGTTGCCACCTATGCGGACATCCACGATGAACTGAGGAAGATGTTTGCGAAGACTCCCGGAGCGAAGGAGCATGGATATAAGGCCGGGGACTTCTCGTACAATACAGGCCGCCTGCGCTGTCCTGTATGCGATGGGACAGGATCGATAAGCCTTGATGTGCAGTTCCTGCCTGATGTGGATATCCCATGCACGGAGTGCAGAGGATCAAGATACTCAAAGGATGCAGGGAATGCAGAGTATGTGAACGGCAGAGGAGAGTCATTCACCCTACCCGAGCTTATGGATATGGATGTCGACAATGCCATAAACGCAATCACAGGACAGAAGACCATAGTGCAGAGACTCAATACGCTGAAGGAGCTTGGATTGGGATACCTGACTCTTGGTGAGGAGACACCGGGGCTATCCGGAGGAGAAGCGCAGAGGCTCAAGCTCGCGAGCGAAATGGGCCGGCAGCAGTCCGATTCCGTATTCGTATTCGATGAGCCGACAATAGGACTCCATCCGCTGGATGTGCAATGCCTGCTGGGTGTTTTCCAGACCCTTATAGACAATGGTGCAACTGTCATCGTCATCGAGCATGATCTCGATGTTATCCGCAATGCCGATTACATAATAGATATGGGACCGGGTGGCGGAAAGGATGGCGGCAGGATCATAGCGGCCGGCACTCCTGAAATGATCAGGGAAACACCTGAAAGCATTACAGGCAGATTCATTTAATCAGCTTGATCATTTTGGAATACGGCAGGATCAGCCGGAAACGAGGAACCCGAAACTTGCCAATTCCCTTGAGGTCCTGAGCATATCAGAGAACAGATATCCGGGAATTCCCGCCATCCGGAGAGCTTTGAAAGAGCAAGGCCTGCTTCCTTCTGTGTTCAAAAGCGAAAGAGGCGGATCCTCAATAACAATCACCAGGAAAGCATCAATGGCTGAGATTGCTATGGATGATGAGAACTGCGCGGTACTTGAATTCTGCAGAGAACCAGAAACGAGAGAGGAGATTTCCCAGATGCTGGGAATAAAGACTGCAGCATATGCAATGTCAAAATACATATCGCCTCTGCTGCTATCTGGAAAGATCAGAATGACAAATCCTGATAAAAGAGATGCAAGTATCAGAAATACTAATCATCATGATCTATATGCATGATGGATTTGGCCAGCTCTGACTATATGCATGAAATTGACAACAAGCTTTTTCTGCATACTATACAGATATGAAGAAGATATCATTTCTTGCATTCTCACTGATTCTCTTGATGTTTATATCATGCACAGGCAATCCAGATGCATCAGGCACTGGGCCTATATCGGACTTTGATGCCAATGGATTCGCTGCGGAAGGGATCTCCGAGTACTTCATGAATCCTGCAGGCACGGATGAAGTTTCATTTGACGCTCTTTACTCAGCGGAAAGAAGCTCTGATGATAATGGCACTCTCTCTGTAGCAGCTGACTTCTCCGATTATCCATATGATGATTACACAGTAACAGGAAAGTTCATATACACAGTTCCAGTAGAGAATGGGAAGATTCTCGGATACAGGATAGAGGTAGCAGATGGAAGCACTCCTGTATTCGCAGATGGATCCGGAAGCGAAACCTCTTTCTCAGTATCAATGGATGAATCGTCGTTAGCCCCGGCCGGAGGCGATTATGATGCGGCAACGGGCACAGTGTCCGGAGGAATTGCAGCACCGATGCTATCAGGAACAAAGGCATCATTCACCATAGGCAACGAAAGCTTCAGCATAGCTGATATATCTCCGGAGGAAGCTCCATACTCAAGGAATATGCTTGCGGAGGATCTCTACAGCATGATGCTTGCAAACGGTCCGCTCTCTGCATATGCAAGGGGAAAGCTCATGGATCAGATGACTTCACCTTCAGATTCATATTCAGTAGATCTCGGAAACGGCAATATATACTCAATGTCTTTTGATGAGCAGACAAAGACTGGAATTGCTTCAATGAGGATCATCAATCCGATGGACTTCCTTGCAGAAGACAGCGGAGGAAACACATTCTCAGTGCATACTGCAGGCAGTGTCATCGTAGAGACAGAATCAACGGAGACAAAAGCAACAGGCTCTGTTGTCTGCAATGATTTTGTCTCAACCATCATAATGACCAGCAATGGGGATCCTGAGGTAATACAGTCAAAGAAGATCAGCGGGACATATACATTGGATATATACGGCTCTGCGATAGTGGATGGCAGTATAACCATCGGCAATCATGCCTATGCAGGCAATGAATACAGAGAGCTTTTAGGGCTATATGCGCTGGAAATGGTGGTATCGCAGTTCTGGGGATTCTCGGAAATAGGAACCGATGGGACATATACCAATACGCTGGGAGCAAGCGATGATCCGATGATATACATCGAAGGCAATTACGATGACAGCACAGGAGTTCTTGATGCGGATATCATCCTATTCGGTGAGAGAATTCCATTCAGAGCCTCTGTGGATATATCAGGAGGCACAGGAACATTCAGAGCCCTGGCATATGATGGAATAGTGTTCTCTGATGATGAAATAGGATACATAAACGCAATATATGATCTGACAGATGCTTTCATATCATCATTCGTATGATTGTCTGATCAAGAAGTCTCCTGCAATACCTGGGTGAAGCGTATTGCAGGATCATATCTCGTGTATCCTAGCCAGCCCTCCCATCGATGTCTCCCTGTAGAGCGAAGGCAGGGCATGGCCTGTCTCCATCATGACCTCAACAACATCATCGAATGAGATCTTATGCCGTCCATCCCCCATAAGAGCATAGGAAGCGTGATCAATAGCCCTCATAGCAGCCATTGCATTACGCTCTATGCATGGAATCTGCACAAGGCCCATCAAAGGATCGCAGGTAAGACCAAGATGGTGCTCAAGACCCATTTCAGCAGCATACTCTATCTGTCTCACAGACCCCCCGAGAAGCTGGGCACAGGCCGCCCCGGCCATCGCACACGCAACGCCGACCTCTCCCTGGCATCCGACATCCGCTCCTGATATAGATCCATTCTCCTTGACGATATTCCCAACCATTCCGGCTGTCAGAAGAGCACGGAGAACACGTATCTCGGGGATATTGTACTCCCTTGAAATATGATACAAAGCACCAGGCACTACACCCGCACTTCCGCATGTAGGAGCTGTGACTATCTTGCCCCCTCCTGCATTCTCCTCAGAAACAGCAAGCGCATATGCGAATCCATGGGCAGTACTTCCCATTGTTCCGGAGAAATCACGGGCCTTTGCATAGGCTTGGCATGCTTTTCTCTGAAGATGAAGCCCTCCAGGGAGAACTCCCTCGGCATCAAGACCTCGCTGGATCGCTTCCTTCATCACTGTCCAGACATCGAAGATGTAATCGAGAATCTCCTCTCCTTCTGCTTCGACAGCCACCTCCCATATCTGATAGCCTGTCTCATCACAGTACGAAAGAAGCTTTCGCATCGATCCGACCTTATCATTGTCATACACATTCTCGGCCTCTGTGCTCTCTCCCTCATGGACGACTTTACCACCCCCTACAGAGTAATAGGTCTCGGAAGCATTGCATGGCTCAAGCTCGATAAGAGAAAGAGCATTGGGATGGAACGGTTTGAAAGTATCAGGAAACCATAGAATCTCTATATCGGAACCATGCTCCTTGAAGACTTCCCTTAAAGCGCGATCTGTAAGATGGCCCTTGCCTGTAGCAGCAAGCGATCCATAAAGCTCTGCTCTTACCTTCTTTGCTTCAGGATGGCTCTTCAGGAACATTCCAGCTGCATTGCGCGGTCCCATTGTATGAGATGATGACGGACCATATCCTATCCGATAGAGTTCTTTCAGTGATTCCATAGCTGTAAGCAGTCTACACAGCTTGGCATAGGCGCTCAATACCATACTGGTGATTTGCTTATGTTTGCGCTTCTTTCCCACTCCTCCGTTACAGCAATGGTAAGAAGCAGCCCTCTTTTCCAGTTCATGAATCTGAAAACCCCGGGATGAAGTTCAAGATAGACAGGTCTTCCAGAGAATACAACAGAAAACGATGGGGTATCATACCTCTCTGATACCCACTCCCCCTCGGGAACCGAATCAAGCATGATCACATCCCTCTCATAAAGCTTCAGCTGGCCTTTCCGGAGAGTACCGGAGAAGAGATCATCCAGGAATTCAAGCTCATCTATCAAAGCAAGGTCCGGATAATCTTTCAGAATCGTATTGACGGATAACCGGGAAACAGCTTCCGGTCTGTATTCTGATGCCCCTATCAGCATCTCCGCAAATGAACCATATTCGCTTTTCAGTTCTATATAGTTTCCTTTCCCCGGCTCATAGAATCCACCGATCGGACCAAGAGTCCCAAGAGGAATAATAACAAAGGGACGTAATCCTCCTGTATATACAGAGATATCTTTTATCGTTCTGGTCGAGGCAGGTATATAACGCTCGACAACTCCTTTGCCATCAAAATATCTCAGGATGTACCACATATCCTCCGATGCAAGGATCTCAAATGGATGATCATCCGCGATTCTCAGCGTCACTGTATAAGGGACTTCAACCGAACAGGAGAGGACTATCAGAACAATAGTCAATACCATTAAAAATTTTCTCATATATTCTATACGGACTGAAGTACCTTCTCTGACATCAAACAAGAAGAATTAATCGGGAAATAACTTGCAAAAAGCTTTGTATTAACACATTTCCAATATATACGACAGCAAGGAACTGCCGTGGATATAAAGCTGAAGAACATTTCGAAGACATTCGGTATAAAGAAAGTCATTGATAATCTTTCGTTGAATATTTCATCAGGAAGCTTTACAACCCTTCTTGGACCTTCAGGATGCGGGAAGACAACTCTTCTCAGAATGATTGCCGGTCTTGAGACTCCGGACAGCGGTACGATATTACTTGGAGGAAGATGTGTATTCTCATCTGATGAGGGGATATCAATACCTCCGGAAAAGCGTGGCTTGGGATTTGTTTTCCAGGATTTCGCCCTATGGCCCCATATGAAAGTAAAGGATAATGTCGCATTCGGGCTGAGAGCTCAGGGAAAGGCAGAGAATCTGGAAGAGAAAGTACGGAGTGCCCTGCATGCTGTACAGCTTGATGATTATATGGAGAGCTACCCTTATGAGCTTTCAGGCGGACAGCAGCAGCGTGTATCATTTGCCAGAGCAATAGTCACAGAACCGGAATGCATTCTTTTTGATGAACCTCTTTCCGCGCTTGATGCATTACTCAGGGAAGAGATGCGCAGTGAGCTGAAGGCTCTGGTATCGCAAAGAGGGATCACATCGGTATTCGTTACACATGATCAGACAGAAGCAATGTCGATGTCAGACAAGATCGCAGTAATGTCAAAAGGCATTATCGAACAGTACGCATCTCCTGAAGAGATCTACTCAAAGCCAGCAACAAGATTCGCGGCCCATTTCGTCGGTTCCTCGGACTGGATTGATGAAAGATCGATGTTCCGGCCAGAGAATGCAGATCTTGAACGCAAGTCAGATGACGACATCTGCCTTACAGCAAAGGTAATAGGTTTTGAATACCTTGGCTCTTCTTACCGTATCCTCATGAGATATTCAAATGAGAAATGGGTCATCGAAGCTGGAAGGAAAATTGAGATCGGAACCGAAGTTCCGATCTATATAAATAAAAACTCAATACTATGCATTGAAGATTGAAAGGAAGGAAGAAATGAAAAAAGCGATTATTGTTCTTACACTGCTTCTCTCTGTACTTTCCCTGTCTGCAGCAGACAACGGAATCGTGACAGTGTATATGCCGTCACCAGCAGGTCTCGCAAACAAGCTTGCTGCGGACTTCGAAGCAAAGACAGGCATTGAAGTAAGGACTTTCCAGGGCACAACAGGAGAAATCCTTGCACGTCTTGAGACAGAGAAAGCCAATCCTGTTGCGGACGTGGTCATCCTTGCTTCATGGTCGGATGGGCTTTCGATGAAGAACAGCGGACAGCTTGAGTCCTATGTACCGAAAAATGCTGACAAGATGGTTCCTGGCTGGATCGATTCCGACTCCACACTCTTCGGATACAGCGCTTCTGCTGTGGGTGTTATCTACAATACCCTCATTTATACAGAGCTCAATGCTGACTGGGCAGAGCTTGCTGATTCGCAGTACAAGAACGATATCGCAATTCCTGATCCTGAGCTTTCCGGTGCATGCAAGGATTTCGTATCCGGCTATGTGAATGCTTTCGGCTGGGATACATTCGAAGCTCTTGCTGAGAATGGAATGATTGTTCCCGGTGCAAACAAAGCTGCTCTCGAAGCTGTTACAACAGGTGAAGTAGGCATCCTTCTTGCAGGCGTTGACTACAACGCATATTCCTCTATTGCAAAGGGAGAACCTCTTGCAATCTACTATCCGGCAAGCGGAACAGTCGTCAATCCAAGACCGGCCATGATCATGAAGGCTGCTCCTGACATGGATAATGCCAAGGCTTTCATCGACTATCTTCTCTCCGATGATGCTCAGAAGATGGTAACCGATGCATACCTGCTCCCAGGCAGAACGGATATCGAATACAGCAACAGATCCACTCTTGATCAGATTCCGCAGATTGAGTGCGACTGGGATGCCATGATGGCAATCGCATCTGACTCGGCTGCAAGAATCAACGAGCTCTGCGAAAGATAAATCCGGAGGCGGACAGATGAACGGTAAGAAGACTGCGACTTATATCCTGATTGCCTTTTTGGCTTTCCTGATTCTCTGTCCGCTCATATCCATATTTGCTGAAGCTATCTTTCAGGATGGACATTTCAGCATCAGCAATGCGGTTGCGACAATAACGGAAAGCGAAAATGCCAAGATGATAGGATCCTCGCTTCTCCTTGGAGTTCTTGTCGTCATCGTATCTTCGATAATTGCCCTTCCGCTTGCTTACTTATTCTCAAGAACCACACTCGCACGCTACCGGTTCTTCGATATCATATTCATGATACCATTCATGACACCTCCATATATCGCATCGATGGGATGGATACTCTTCATGCAGAAGAGAGGACTGATGCAGCAGCTCTTCCCGGATCTTTCATTCATCTCAGACTTGTTCTTCTCGCTTGCAGGACTTGTACTGGTAATGAGCTTCCATGTCTTTCCGTTCATGATGACAATGATGAAGAATGCTATGCTCTCCGTCCCTTCTTCCTTGGATGAAGCAGGAGCCGTGCTGGGTGCGCCATTCACAGTCAGGATACGAAAGCTCCTCATGCCACTCCTCACCGGAAACTATGCTATCGGAGCCCTGCTTGTATTCGTTAAGACAATATCTGAATACGGAACTCCATCAACGCTAGGCCGGAGAATCGGATTCGATGTCTTCACTACGGATATCCACAGATATGCAACCGTTGCTCCGATTGAGTTCGGAAAGTCAGCATCGCTTGCTTCCGTCCTTGTCGGTATCTGCCTCCTGATCTGGCTGATGCAGAACTATATCACGATGAGAAAGACATATAGTCTGGTTGGAGGCAAAGGAGGCGCTGTAAGACTGAGAAAGCTATCCCGCCCTGCGTTCATAGCGGCATTGGCATTCATAGCAATTGCAGTCTTCTTCTCCATGATCATTCCCCTGTTCTCCGTAACGATCTCTTCGCTTATAAAGCTCCGTGGATATGGAATGAGAGCAGGAAACTATACAATTGCAAACTACATAAATGTATTCACAGAGGACAAACAGGGCGTGAATGCATTTCTGGTATCGATATTCCTTGCTGTATCCTCAGCTACTATTGCCTCGATTCTCGGAACAATCGCAGTTACAATCTCAAGAATCAATGGAAAAAATCTGCGGAAAACAATAGAGGGCATATCGCTCCTTCCGGAAATGCTGCCAAGCATAGTCCTCGTTCTCGGCATAATGCTCTTCTATAATTCGATATATAAAATGATCCCTATCTATGGGACTATCTGGATAATGGTCCTCAGCTATGTGGTGCTGTTCCTTCCATACACTGTGCAATATGTCACATCATCATACTCGCAGATAAGCCCAAGTCTCGTCGCAGCAGGAAGGATTTCAGGCGGAACACCAGGATATGTGTTCCTTCATATCACATTGCCGCTTATCTCCAGAGGAATAATGTCAGGATGGATGATGACATTCATAATTGCATTCCGTGAGCTTGTAACACCTTCTCTCATAGCTCCGACCAATACCTTGACAGTCTCAACATATATCAACAGACAATTTGAGCAGGGAAGCGTCGGAAAAGGAATGGCAATGGCCGTGATATGCATCCTGTTCAGCACAGTATCGCTGCTGATCCTTAACAAAGCTATACTCAGAGAGAAACATTGATCCCTTTCATCCTTGTTTTATATATCTCTCTGAATGATGTAAGTATTTCCTGCACTCTCTCCGATCTGTAATCAGCATATGTCCAAGGCTGCGGCTGCCATCGATGATTCTGATAGATCAGCGTTACCTCAGCATAAAGATCCATTCCTATCGCTATCCGATGCGATCTGTTCTTCGTCGTTGCAAGTATTGCATTCTCCAAAGACAGAAGCCCTGGATCGAGGTTTATCTTCCTCTGGCCATCAATGCTGTACTCACGTTCAATATCATTGGTTGCTGTCTTTATCGAAGAAAGAGCATCTGGCTGTACCGGATTATGGAAAGAGATGAAGAACCGTTCTATGCCTTCTCCCATCTCGGGGACATAGTAATCCGTAAAGCTGAAAGGAAAAGGAGCTGTGATGGTATCTATTGGACCGTATAGGGATTCAAGCTTCTCCTTCAGGGCCTCCGGGAGTCCTATCACAGAAAGGACTCCCATGAAAAGCATTGAAGGCTTATAGGACCGAAGCATAAGTTCCAAGGACCCTGAATGTAGCGCAGGTTTCCTTCATTTCACTGCAAAGCGCATTAAAGGAACCATCTTCCGGAAGCTGGATCTCAAGGAAGAAGAGATACTCCCAGGGCTTTCCCTGAATCGGCCTTGATTCAAGCTTCTTCATATTTATACCTCTGTCTGCAAGCACCTTGAGAGCCTTCATCAATGCTCCCGGCTCATCGGAAACAGAGAATGAGATCGAAGCCTTATTCGGCTTTGCCTGTGATCTGAAGAGATCGGCATTCTCCTCACGCGCTATGACATAGAAGCGGGTATAGTTCGAGGCATCTGTCTCTATTCCCTGTCTGATGATCTTCAGTCCATGGTAGACAGCGGCAGGGGATCCTGCTATTGCAGCAAGAGACTTATCCTTCTTCTCCGCTATGAATGATACGGCTCCGGCAGTATCGAAGAATGGTATGCGCTCAGCGTCTGGAAGCTCTTCAGAAAGAAATCTTGTGCACTGCATCAGTCCCTGCGGATGTGAGTATACCTTCTTTATATCCCCAAGCTCTGCATCAGGCATTCCAATAAGATTATGGATTACCCTGACCTGCTGCTCTCCCACAACTGTAAGCTCTGGATGCATAGCAAGGAGATCGAGGGTATCATATATAGTTCCTCCAAGGGTATTCTCGACAGGAAGCATTCCATATTTAGCCCTTCCTTCCGATACTGCGTCGAAAGCATCACTGAAAAGATGACAAGGAAGAACCCCTACACTCTCATCGAATGTCCGTCTTATGGCAAGTTCGGAGAATGCACCGCGCTCACCCTGGAATGCAACCTTCACAGATGCAGTCGATACAGGCTTTTCCTTTCCTTTCTCCTTCATGCTCTCAGGAAGGATACGGGGGATTCTTTCCAGACTCTTGCCCACAACAGGACACAATGCCTGTATATCACGCATAAGCTTTGAAAACTGTGATGGATAGAGCGACTGCGGGCCGTCGGAAAGAGCCTTCTCTGGACAATTATGGACTTCCACGATGATTCCGGATGCCCCTCCAGCAACAAGGGCAAGGGACATCGGCGCGACCATATCCCTGATTCCCGTGGCATGGGATGGATCGCCGATTACAGGAAGGTGAGTAAGCTTCTGAACCACTGGTATGGCTGAGCAATCGAGTGTATTCCTCGTAGCTTTCTCAAATGTCCTTATTCCCCTCTCACAGAGGACAACCTGATCTGTACCGGAAGCCATAAGATACTCCGCAGCCATCAGCCATTCCTCAATCGTTGCGGAAAGACCACGCTTGAGAAGAACAGGCATACCAGTCCTTCCAACAGCCTTCAGAAGCTCGAAGTTCTGCATGTTCCTCGCTCCGATCTGGAACATGTCTATATAAGAAGCCATCATCTCGACATCTGTAGGAGATACAACCTCTGTAGTGACAGGCATGTCAAAAGCATCACCAGCCTTGCGCAGGATCTTCAGTCCTTCCTCTCCAAGCCCCTGGAAGGAATATGGGCTAGTGCGCGGCTTGAATGCACCGCCCCGGAGCATGACAGCTCCGGACTCCCTTACGCTCTCGGCTATCGCCATTACCTGGTCATAGCTTTCAACAGCACATGGACCGGCAATGACAGCAACTCTGTTTCCCCCTATCCTGACTTTGCCGACAGAGACTATCGTGTCTTCTTTCTTAAGCTCTCTGGATGCAAGCTTATAGGGCTTAGAGATAGGAACGACAGAGCTTACTCCCGGAAGAAGCTCGACCTGCCTTGGATCGATATGGACAGTGCCAACAGCGCCGAATACAGTATCGTTCTCGCCGACAATCTCTCTTACCATGAAACCTTTCTCTGTAAGAAAGGCTCTCACTTTATCTTTTTCGCTTGGTGTTATACCTTGTCTGAGGATTATAATCATACTTGCTGAAACGCTATCTTTTATGCAGAAAATGGTCAATAAAAAGCTATTCGACGAATCCTATTTTGATAAAGTATTTGAGCTCTTCTCAGATAAGCTGAGAATGATGGGAGCCCCATTGCCCTCCGTAAGCATCATGGCGGAAAGAAACAATGATCCATACAGGGTTCTTGTCTCAACGATAATCAGCCTGAGGACGAAGGACAGTGTGACTTTAGATGCATCAGAACGCCTTCTCTCACGCTTTCCAGACATAGACAGTCTGGCAGAGGCAAATCCTGAAGAGATATCAGAGCTGATAAAACCGGCTGGCTTCTACAGACGGAAAGGAGAACAGCTGAAAAGGATAGCAGAGATTCTCAGGAATGAGCATGGTTCTGCGATTCCTCCTGATATGGATAAGATCATGGCTCTTCCCGGAGTAGGCATAAAGACTGCCTCCCTCGTCCTGAATCTCGGGTTCGGGATTGATGCGATATGCGTCGACTGCCATGTGCATGAAATAGCCAACAGGACAGGATGGGTGAAGACAAGAACACCAGAAGAAACAGAGAAAGCTCTGAGAGAAATACTGCCCCAGCGTTTCTGGATTCCGCTCAATGAGCTCCTTGTGCGCTATGGGCAGTATGTCTGCACGCCGGTCTCTCCGCACTGTTCTGAATGTCCTCTGGAAGATGAATGCAGGAAAGAAGGCGTTATGAGATCAAGATGATTACTTTCCGAGTTTCTTCACAGCAGGCAGAGCAACCTTGTATACCGATGCAAGGATGAGAAGATGGTATATAAGGACCTCAAGCCATTCAAACCACTCAGTACCGTCAACACCGCGAAGACCGTACATGAAATCCGCAAGGATTATATAGACAATCCATGCTACCAGCACGACAAGCGTTGCGATCTTGGTAAACGACGATTTGATGCCGCTGATGAAGAGCGGAACGATAAGCAGAAGTCCTGCGATAAGCAGAACCGCACCGATGATGATATCAAAGACATCGTCCAGCTCTCTGTAGAGCGCATTGCCGCCGAAATCAGCAATGCCTTCGATGCCGATGATAACGAAAAGCAGTCCGACAAGGATTCTGAGAATCATGTCCCCTGTGGATTTTGAACCAGCCATATCGACCTCCTGTCTGATTTAATGCACATCCATTATAAAACCAGAAAAGCAGGAAGGTTAAGATATTGACTGTCCACTGCCCTCTCCGGATACTCATCACTATCATGATCAAAATGCTTGCATTCCTGGGCAATCCAGGAAAAGAATATACAACTACTCGTCACAATGCCGGTTTCATGCTCTGTGATTACCTCTATCCCAGTGCAAGCTACCAGATGAAGTTCCATTCACAGTTCATGAAAGCCGGGAATGCATATGTACTCAAGCCAATGACTTTCATGAATCTATCAGGAACAGCTGTTTCAGAAGCTGCTTCGTTCTATCATCTGTCTCCTGAGGAGATTCTGGTGATACATGATGATCTTGAGCTTCCTCTCGGAAAGGCAAAGCTGCAGAAAGGCGGTGGTCTACAAGGGCATAATGGTCTAAGAAGCATAAAGGAACGGCTTGGAACCGGAGAGTTCTACAGACTCCGTATCGGCATTGGCAGACCAGAGCATGGCGATGTCAGGCTATATGTCACATCACCTTTCAGGAAAGATGAGATGATAATCATCAATCAGCTCTTTCAGAAGCTTGTACCGATCATCTCCGCTCCTGATAGACAGACAGAGGTAAGCATAGATGCTTAATGGTATATTTGCCGCAGCGATTACTGTCGCTATATGGGGGCTCACATTTGTCTTTACAAAATCCCTGCTGGATATATTCACACCAGTTGAGATTCTTTTCATAAGATTCATGCTTGGAACCATAGCTTTGATGATTGCTATGCCAAGAAAGCTGAAAACCAGAGGGTGGAATGAGGAGAAGTATCTTATCGTCGCTGGATTGACTGGGATCTTTCTCTATTACTTCCTTGAAAACGTATCGATGCTGTGGACCAGTGCCTCAAACGCGGGAGTAATTGTATCAACGGCCCCGTTTTTCACGGCATTGCTTTCAAAAGAGAAGAAAGGCTGGTGCTTCTTTGCAGGTTTTGCTGCAGCGATAACAGGCATTGCGATGATCAGCCTGTCATCACTTGATTTCTCGATCGAAAGCCTTAAGGGCGATCTCCTCGCTCTCAGTGCGGCTTTTGTCTGGGCATTCTATGCAATAGCATCGAAGAAGATAGCAGGTTTCGGGTACAGTCCCCTTCTGACTGTCAGAAGATCCTTCATCTACGGCATGGCTTTCATGCTCGTTCCTCTTCTGCTATGGAATAATATCGGAACGGAAAGGGATATATTCACATTCGGCAATATTGCCGGGTTATCTTTCCTTGGGTTGGCAGCCTCGGCGCTGTGCTTCGTTCTGTGGAACATCGCAGTAGAGAAGCTGGGGCCTGTTAAAACCAGCATATTCATCTATCTTGTACCTGTGATAACAGTCGCGGCCTCTGCTGTTTTCCTTAACGAACCCGTGACTCTTCTATCAGCAGCGGGCACTCTGCTGACTCTTTTCGGGCTCTTTCTCTCAGGATTCAGGAAATAAAGCCTCTAATCAGCTGAATGCTCTTTCTCTCTGTGCTAAGATATTATGTAATCAATACTGAAAGAGGGTTTTATGGAAAAGAGGGATTTCAGAATTGCAGAACCTACAAGAGAGAAAATAAAAATCTTCAAGGAAGTGTTCCCTTCCAATGAAAGCATCGATCTGCTGTACAGGGAAGCATCGCTTCTTGCATTCACATACAACAGCGAGCTGAAGAAAGAAGGCAGATCAGAAGGATTCGTCTCTCCGGGAAGGCTTCATGCATCTGCTGTGCTTCATCTTATATACCAGATTGTGCTTTCGGCGCGTGTCGGTGATACTCAGCCTGACTTCTTCACGAGACGCATCAATACCGTCATAGGCAATGAAGAGCTGCTGAATGCTCTTGCTTTCTATTCAAAGACGTTCCCCTCGCCTGCTCTGAATGAGTCCAAACCAGGCAATGAAAAACGGATCACAGAGGATATGAGGGGCTTCTTTGTCCATCAGGTCCTTCTCCAGAATCCAGCTCTCCTTGCTGCCTCAAAGCCATTTATCGCCCCTGATGGGATAGTATATCCAGAAGGAATAAAAGCTTTATCAAGCATCCTTTCATCCTTCGTCAAAGACGACCTCAGGGACGGAAGGCCGAATACGGAAGATGTTTTCACAATGCTTCAGCTTCCTGCTCGCCTCTATCCGAATTCGCTTGAAGAGCAGATCCGCTATATACTCCGGGAATGGAGGATGTTCCTGCCTGCCGATCTCATAATGCTTCTTGAGACCTCCATCGATTATATACATGAGGAGGAAAAGGACAGAAGCGGAACTGGAGGAGGCGGCGGAGAGACCCACGTCATCGACTATTCGCTCTCTGATCTTAATGAATATGAGGCATTCTCCGATGATTCGAACTGGATGCCGCGTGTTGTCATGATGGCAAAGAGCACGCTTGTATGGCTTGATCAGCTCTCAAAGAAATACAAGAGATCTATAACAAGGCTTGATGAGATCCCTGACGAAGAACTGGATCTGCTGAAAGAGCGAGGGTTCACCGCTCTATGGCTGATCGGTCTCTGGGAGCGCTCTGAAGCATCCAAGAAGATCAAGAATTACTGCGGCAATCCCGAAGCCGAGGCATCTGCTTACTCTCTTCGTGACTATGATATCTCCTGGTCAATCGGGGGATGGGATGCATTGAACAATCTCAGGGAACGTTGTCAGAAGAGAGGAATAAGACTTGCTTCCGATATGGTGCCTAACCATACAGGCATCGATGGCAACTGGGTATATCAGCATCCAGATTACTTCATCCAGCAGGACTGGCCGCCATTCCCTTCCTATACATACAACGGACCAGATCTCTCCGATAATCCGGATTTCGAGATCAAGATCGAAGATCACTACTATGACAGGACAGATGCTGCAGTCACATTCCGCCTCATCGATAAGAGAAACGGAAGGTGCCGCTACATCTTCCATGGGAATGATGGAACGTCGATGCCTTGGAATGATACTGCACAGATTGATTATCTCAATCCGGAGGCAAGAGAAGCTGTTATCCAGAAAATCATCCATGTGGCCAGGAACTTCCCCATCATACGCTTTGATGCAGCGATGACTCTGGCGAAGAGACATATCCAGAGACTCTGGTATCCCAAGCCCGGAAATGGCGGTGATATAGCCGGAAGGGCTGGTCATGCGATGACAGATGAAGAGTTCAACAGAAGGATTCCTCAGGAATTCTGGAGGGAAGTCGTCGACAGAATTGCGGCAGAGGTCCCTGATACCCTACTTCTTGCAGAGGCATTCTGGATGATGGAGGGATACTTTGTCAGAACCCTCGGAATGCACAGAGTCTACAACTCCGCATTCATGAATATGCTGAAGAATCAGGAGAATCAGAAATACAGGCTCGGAATAAAGAATACCCTTGTATATGAACCTGAAATCCTTAAGAGATATGTCAACTTCATGAATAACCCTGATGAGGAGACTGCTATAGCCCAATTCGGAGATGGAGATAAATATTTTGCCGTCTGCACACTCCTCGCAACATTGCCAGGGCTTCCCATGGTCGGTCATGGACAGATTGAAGGCTTCAGGGAAAAGTACGGCATGGAATACAGAAGGGCCTACTATAATGAAAGCCCGAATGACTGGCTCATCGGTGAGCATTATCGCCGTATTTTCCCTCTGTTCCGCAGAAGATATCTCTTCTCCGGCGTTGACTGTTTCCAGCTCTATGACTGCTACAATGGCAATGGCGGCGTGGAGGAGTCGGTATATGCATTTGTAAATGGACAGGGACAGGAGCGCACTCTTATACTTGTCAACAATCAGTTCGAAAGAACAGGCGGTATGATAAACATCTCCGTGCCGAAGCTTAAGAAGAGCGGTAATGACAGGACCACTGTAACTGTAAAGCTTGCAGAGAACCTCGGTCTCACTTTCGGAGGCAGAAGCTATGCTCTCTTCGACTGCTTCTCGGATGGTCTGACGTATATAGTACCTTCAATACAGCTGTATGACGAAGGATATTCATTCGCGCTCAATGGCTATGAGGCAAGAGTTTTCTGGAATATCCGCGAAGTTGAGGATACAGACGGCAGCTATGAACGCATATGGAAGATGTATGGCAACCGCGGAATCAGGGATATTGCGAAAGCTGTTGCCCTGCTGAGGCTTGAGCCTCTATTCAGATGCCTTGATCCACTCCGCAGAAAGGAAACAATCACAATCGCAGAGCATCTTGCTGACGGAGTAATAACAAAAGAGGAAGAGCGCGACCTGCTTCTCTCAATCGCAGAGTGCTATGCGACACTGCCGGAAGTTTATCAATCCCTCGATGAACCTGCAAAAGGCCAGATCGGAGTGAAACCGGAAGAGATAGAACCCAAGCCGATGGTCAAGCTGATAAGAACGCTCTGCGATCTCTTCAAAGGCAGAAAAGGAAAAGCATATCCGGCTTGGGCAGGTACAGATGCTTCTGTTCCTCTCATGATTGTCTCAGCTTTGATGCTCTATCCATTCACCAGAGCAATGAAACCAAGAGCGGCAATGGAAGAGGCAGACAGGCTTCTCGCAGATGCTTTCCTTGAGGATGCTTTCAATGCAAAGGGATACAATGAGAATGCAAGGCGTGTAATAACCCATGCTGCCGCACTCCTTGTCTCTGCAGGAACAATGTATCAGAAAAACAGCGACCCGGTATCGTTATTTGCAGCTATCGCTAATGATGACGGTGTCATGAACCTTACTCAGTGCAATACATATCAGGGAGAAATCTGGTATAACAAAGAAGAGATGCAGAGAGCAATTCTCGTTACTGCGCTCGCATTCTCTCTTTATCCAAAGGCCAGGGACTTCTCCGCAGATGATTTTATTAACACTATGCTGGAAAAAGAATTGAATAGTGGATATAAACTCACTGCACTGCTTCGTAAGGAGGATACTGAAGATTGACGCATGAAAAGAGGTGCTGTATCCTTTTCCTATGAAAACGTGGATAACATATATCGCCGCGATTCTCATGGGACTGGCTACAGCGCTCCTTTTCGGAGATGCAGCCTACGCCTCAGGGATTCTGTCAGCACTCTCTTCATTTCTTGTAAGCCTCGGAACATTCATAACAATACCTGTAATCGTTTTTACGCTTCCTTCAGGCATTGCATCACTGGCTAAGAACAGGAAAGGCGGAAGGACAGCTCTGGCTGTGATTCTCTGGTCAATCGCAGCAGCCATACTGCTTTCTGCTGCCGCTGCGATAATCTATGCAATCAATCCTGTCCAGTTCCCTGTCACGAGCACGGCAGGAAGCGCTCCAGGAGCATTGTCAAACCACGTTTCATATATGCTCTCAGCTTCAGGGAGCTCTCTCTATCCGATGAATGCTTTCTGGTCGATTGCAACTGCCACGTACTTCATTGTCCCGGTGCTTATCATATCCTGGATACTGGGATTGGCAATCAAACCGTCTGCAGATATCATCAGGCCGGCATATACTGTAATGAATTCCTTTGCAGAAGTTATGTACAGAGTATCAAGAACATATGCTGTATATGGTTTCTTCCTGGCTTACATTGCTTCTGCATCGTTATTCATCGATGTCTATCAGGAAAAGACACTCTTCGCGGCTCCCGGCTATGCAAAGCTGATGGCTATTGTATTCGCCATATCTGCTCTGATTATCCTTCCTCTGCTTTTTGGCATATTCACGCGTTTCAAGAAGAATCCATACAGGATTCTCTATCGTTCCGCAGCTGCTGTGATCGCAGGATTCGCAACAGGGAATATAGTCACGACTATACCAATGAACGAAAGCATCGCCAGGCAGAACAATGGTATACAGAAAAGGGTTGCATCCTCTGCCATTCCTTTCTTTGCCGTTATAGGGAGAGGGGGATCTGCCGCCATGGCTGTCATATCGATACTTCCTCTGTTCCAGGCAACGACAGGATCCATGCCAGAAGCAGCTGTGATAGCGATAATAGCAGGAACTGCGGCACTCATCTCCCTGGCTTCATCCGCTGCTATCGGAACAGAGATTGCCCTGATTACAGTGCTTTCCCTGAATATACATGGCATAAACCTTTATGGTGCTGAGAATGCATTGATTGCCATACTTCCGCTTCTCGGAGGTTTTGCCACTGCGCTTGATGCCTATTCAGCAGCTCTTGGATCGGCAGTTGCCGCATCTTTCATCGACACAGACACGGATATTCCTTATAACGATATAATCTGATGGGAAAGAAGAAAAGAGCAGGAAATAAGAAAGGAACGCTGGCGCTGACAATGCAGACTGTCATATCGATAGCCTATGCTGCCATGCTTGTTCACATGACAATACTGCTTGTAAGAAGCAGATCCACAGGGTGGATCAGTACGATAGTCGCTTATTTCCCGCAGCTTGTGATCATAATATCATCGATGGCTCTCCAGTTTGTACTGCGCATCAGACACAGGGCTCATACACAGGATGGCAGTCTCCTGCCTCTCCTCTTCACATTCATAGCGCTTGAATCATCAATGATCCTTCCAATATATTTCAATGTCTCCGGTATAGCTATTCTGCCACCAAATGGAGTTGTATATCTTTCACGTTTCTCGCTTTTATCCGCAGCGGTTCTTTTCACTTTCTCTGCAGTCCAGTTCTTCGGAACAAACCTATCGAAAATGTGGCTCTATCTTGTATCTGCACTCGGCGCAGCGCTTTTCATATCAATAGCGACTCCGCTGAATACAGCTCCGGAAACCTCGATATTCTCATCTTCCTATGATGCATACTTTCTTATCCTGATCACTATGATCTACATAGCTGCTGCCATAACATACATTGCAGCGGTCGCAAAAGATAGAGCAACCCATAGCGTCACCCGTTCTACAGCCTTCATCTTCCTTATAATCGGAAACTATCTTTCAATAGGAACAGATATAATAACAGGGATTCTCTCAGCGATAATCTATGTCGTGGGAATCATAATGCTGAGCATATCTGCGAAGAACACCTTCTGACCATGGAAAAAGAACCGGTCAGCCTTTCTATCAAAGATGAAAATGGAAATGAGATTCCTGCCGGGATAAGCATTCAGGAAAACAATGATAATTCGATTTCCGTAGACATATCGTACCAGGAGAAACGGGCTGAAGATATACATATATCAATAGATCTGAATACCGATACCAAGTATCAGCCAGAAGAAGATGAAGAGGATAAAGATGATAAATATCTGTTCTATTCTCCCCTTTTCGGATTCATAGGAGGAAGCAAGAAGCTTGATCGCAGAATACTGAAAATCGCCATTGCTGTCTTTATCGGCCCATGGGTTGTTGCTGCCATCTTTTTCCTCGGGCTATTCTTGGTATAAGAGAAAAATGAACTGCAGAAAACCATCCAGGCCTTCTCTACCGCATATGAACTCGTGGTTTACTGTATTAAACTTCCTGTCGGTAGAGTCTGAAAAGGAAAAACAGTATCGTACTATCCTGTAAGGAGCATTCCAATGAACAGTAAATCCCTTGGAGCAATGATAGCGGAGCTGAGAAAGGAGAAAGGACTTACCCAGCTTGAGCTTGCCAACATGATGAATGTCACAGATAAGGCCGTATCAAAGTGGGAGCGTGATATATCCTGCCCTGATATCTCATCTATTCCCAGACTGGCAGAGATTCTTGGTGTATCTGTTGATGATCTTATGCGGAGCAATAGTCACAGAAAAGAGAAAGCAGAGAATCTGGAAGACAAGGTGATGCTTATCCTTAGATGCGTAGGATTGGCAATGGGTGTTGCTGTTGCAGCTCTTTCAATTATCGGCGAACTTGAAACAGAAGCTGGACTTGCAATGCTTGGAATAGGTCTTGCCTGCATTGCCATCCAGCTTCTCAGAAAAGAGTGAATCATGACCACGCCTAAAAGACGTGGTTTGATCTGGGGGTATAACCCCTGAATGCAGGCGAGGTGTCTTAAGGCACCTCGCTCTCACTTCGTTCAAGCCCTGCATCTTCTACCTGCTACCCCTCGA
>CALXKS010000078.1 GCA_944389015.1 uncultured Spirochaetaceae bacterium | reverse complement strand
TCCCGGATGGCCGGATTCTGACTCTTACCCGCTGTTTTAATGCACAAAGCAGGACCGAAGTCCTGCTCTGTAGTCTACTGAGAGGCGCTGCCGATTCTCAAAAACGATTTATGCAACAGCTCCTTTTCTCATGTAATCACTATCCTGCCGCTATTCCCGTTCCTCTCTGCTTTCCACGTGGTATCCGTGCAGGCGGAAAGGAAAGCCCGGTCATGGCTGACAAGGATCATCGTCATATCCCTGCAGTCTTCCCTGAGCATTCTCTCCAGTATTCTCATGGATGCAATATCGACATGATTCGTGGGCTCATCCATCAGCAGAACTGTCTTCCCATCCCTGCGCGATAGCGCAATCGCAAGCTTCTTCATCTCTCCGGGACTCAGCTTCAGTGAATCCTGAAACAATGCTGATGGATTCGATCCCATTCTGTACATATCTGATAGTATGAGTCCCTTCTCGTCATCTTCAAGGGATGTGAATGCCAGGCGCATACGCTCTGTTTCCTCTTCGCTGAATTCCTGCGGAAGATATAGTACGTACCTGCTCTTCCCTTGATCTTCCATGTACCTATGGAGGGCTTTCAGAAAGAGAGTCTTGCCGCTTCCGTTCTTTCCTGTTAGTGCAATGTGTGTGCCAGCCTTCACTGAAAGCGAAGGAATGGAGAGCTTGTATTCCCCGACATTGATCACCGATTCAGGGAAGGAGATATCAGGAATACGCATGTTTCCTATAAACGACAGGCCTTCCTTTCTCATCAGGGGTTTCGCACTCGATGCCAGCTTCTCTCCAAGCTGTCCGGAATGCGATAGATGATTCCTCATAGCCCCATCAAGGGATGCGTCCTTTCCCGTCAGCCGCGCACCATCGATTTTTGCCTTCGCATCATGGTCCTTGCTGCTTATCCCCTTTTTGGAGAGAGCCTTCTGCCTCGCCTGGCTCTTCTCGCCAAGCATTCTGGCAATCATATTCTCCTTGGATATCGCAGAGAGGATCCTGTCATATGAATCGCGGCCCTCCCTACGTCTTCTGCTGCTCTCTTCAAGAGCGGCGGGAAGCGGCAGAGGGATATCCTCAAAGGATGCGGCATTGTCTGTTCCACGCTCAAGGATGATAGTCCTGGATGACAGTGCCGCTGCGAACTCTCTGTCATGGGTGACAATGATGCCTATGCCATCGAACAGACGGAGTGCGTTGATCAGAAGATCCTTGCTGTGAATGTCCAGATGGTTTGTCGGCTCATCAAGGACGAGGATCTCAGGAGAGTGGGAGAGTGCTGCAAGAATCTGGAGTCTCTTCTTCTCGCCTCCAGAGAGTGTCTGTTCGCGTTCTATCATTCCATCCGTTAGCGCCAGAGTGGATTTGAGCATGCCGACATGATTCGATCCCGAGAAGATATCGATCCAGTCCTCGGGCATAAGTCCATCGAATACCTGGGGGCAGAGTATTGCCTCACCGCTTTTCCTTACACTGCCTGAGTCCGGGGGAATAAGACCTGCGGCTATTGAGATGATAGTGCTCTTGCCTGAACCGTTTGCGCCGGCTATCACAGTCCATCCCTCATCAAATGATAATGATAGATCGGAGAATAATACGCACCCTGAACCAGGGTATGAGTATGAAATACTGTCAAGATGCAGAAACATCGGTACCTCCAGAACAGATTTGAATCAGATGAATTCCTGGATTGATGACATTTCAGCCTCCCTGCAGGATGTTAGCATATCTCCATATCGTATTCAATTAGAGAACCTGGCCGAAGGAATAGTCAGGTTACTCGTCCATATCGAGAGCTGTTGTTATCCTGCTCTGGAGAGCAAGCGCTTTCTTCCTCAGCTTTTCCTGCTTCCTGGGGATTCTGTCCAGCATCGATGAAAGAGAGAAGAGCGTATCCTTCGCAGCACTCCCCACGGAAGGGAATGGTGCCAGAGCGAATCTGCCGCCTTTCTCCGTAATGCCGAGGAAGGAGAAGCATTTCTTTCCGGATGCAATCGGCATGAAAGCAGAGTCGATCAATGATGAGAGCTCTCCGAATTCCTTGTCATCCGGACTGTACTTTCCCTTCATCTTTGTCTTTGCAGGGCTCTGCACCTGAGGTATCAATGATATCTCCTTGTCTATGCGGGATGCCTTGAACATGCATTTGGAAAGGGATTGTCCGCACCTGATGTAGAATCTGATTGAAGAAGAGCGCACAGGAAGGGACTTCACAGCGCTAAGCGGTACTGCATATACCTCGCTCTTTCCCTTGCTTATCCTGTACTTCTTCATCTCCCTCAGGCTTTCATCATGTGAGATAAGGGACTTCTCCGCTTTCTTCCTACCTCCATACTTCAGACTGTCAAGCAGCGATGGATCGACTCTTGTGATCCACTCCTTTCTAAGAGGTGAGACTGTGCGGGCATACATCTTCGTTGTCTGCACGATCTCTCCTGCGAGTATGTAATCAGGAAGGACTCTGAACCATGCCGATCCCGGATGTATCATTATCTTGTCAGCTGTGATCGAACGATATGAGAACCTGTCTATCTTCATGCAGACATACTGCCTGAGACCAGCGGTGAGACAGCAGAAGTACTCTGCGATCTTCGGCTGATCTGAGAGCGGTACTCCCATTTCCGATACGATCTCCTCAAGCTGGACCTTGATATGCTGGATTTCCTCCATCGTTTCATAATCGAGGTACTTGCGGTGGCAGAAGTCCTCTCGGGCCTTTCTTCCTTCTATTGACTTGTAGCGTCTGAACAGCTTGAGCATCGTGACAAAGTCCCCATAGAAGGAATCGGAAAGGAATCTATGCTGGTCACGTGCCTGAAGCTCCTCTCCCGGTGGCAGTACATATGGTGTTTTCGCAGAAAGGGTTGCGACGGCAATAAGCACCGATCCGATGACATCGGGATAGTTCAGTATCGCCTCGACGATTACCCTGGAGAGCCGGGGAAGGAGAGGAAAGGATATCATCATCTCCCCGATTCCAGTCAGATGATGGTTCTTCTCTATGGCCCCTATTATCATCAGAGTCTCCTCTGCAGACTGCAGGGCGCTCTTCCTTGGCGGGGTGATGAACGGGAAGGAGTCCGTATTGTATATCTCCAGCTCACTCATCCTGAGGACGACTTCCGCAAGATCTGAATGGAGGATCTCCTCCTCTGCATACTCAGGCCTGGTATCATAGCTCTGCTTGCTGTACATCCTGTAGCAGACCCCAGGCGCTGTTCTTCCAGCCCGTCCTTTGCGCTGATCAGCAGAAGCGCGGGAGATGGGCATCGGGAGAAGGGCAGAGGTGAAGTTCTTCTGGTTGTAGAAGTTGACCTTTGCCATGCCTGAGTCGATGACAGTCCTTATACCATCGATAGTCAGCGAAGTCTCTGCTATGTTCGTAGCCACGACCACCTTCATCTTCCCCTCTTCCGTAGGGGTGAAGACCCGTTCCTGCTCTTCCTTTGAGAGCCTTCCGTAAAGCGGATAGATGGTCAGCTTTTCAGCAAATGGCGCATATTCAAGGTATGATATCGCATTCTTGATCTCTGCCTCTCCCGGAAGGAATATGAGAACATCCCCCATATCGCTTTCCATTGCCTCATGTACAATCTGGAGAAGCTTAGTGAAGTAGTGATCCTCTGTATCCCTGGAAAGGACTGCGGGGCAGTACTTCACCTCGACCTCGAATGGTCTGCTGTCTATTGATATCACAGGAGCATCGGAGAAGAATCTGGAGAATGACTCCGCATTTATCGTTGCACTGCTTATGATGATCTTAAGGTCCTTGCGCTCCTCCGAGATCTCCTTCAGAAGTCCCAGTATGAAGTCGATGTTCAGACTCCTCTCGTGGGCTTCATCCACCATGATCACAGAGTAGCGGGAGAGGGTCTTGTCCAGCTTGACTTCCTGCAGAAGGATGCCATCTGTCATTATCTTGATTCTTGTGTCTCTTGTGGATGTATCAGCAAAGCGCATCTTATAAGCGGCGTATGAACCTGTGTCGCCTATCTGACGCTTTATGAAGTCACATACGGACAATGCCGCGATCCGTCTTGGCTGGGTTATCCCGATAATGCCATTTACGTCATATCCAGCCTCCCTGAGGATCAGGGGAATCTGTGTGGTCTTCCCTGATCCTGTAGGGCTTTCAACGATGATGGTCTGGTTTGTCTCCAGAGCTTTCAGTATCTCTTCCCTGTGCCTGTAGACGGGAAGAGCTTTGAAATCAACCAATAATCACCTCCCGGATCTTTTCCGGTTCATCGAATGTGGATTCCTCTCTGGTGCTGAGATTCTTGAGAATGCAGCTGCCATCCTTTATCTGGAGTGAGTAGGGGATGTGCCTTGTTTCTGCATAGCTGTAGATTCTCTTCATCTTTGCTTCCGGAACGAGATAGATATCCGTGCGTATGCCGCTCTCTCTCAGCTTCTCTCCTGCTATGATTGCCTTCTTTGTATCCTCCGCACTGTGGATGATGAGCACATCTGCTGCTGAGGAATCCGCCAGAAGAGGGCTTCCGAGCTCCATCAGTCCTGCCATCAGCCTGTCCAGACCTATCGAGGAACCGACGCCTGGAAGCTTCTCCTTGGTGTATAGAGAGGCAAGATCATTGTATCTTCCTCCAGAGCAGACAGAGCCGAGAGATGGTAGTTTGTCGAGGAATGTCTCATAGACGATTCCTGTATAGTAATCGAGTCCCCTGGTTATGGAAGGATCGAATACGAATGATGATGCAATGCCTGTATTCTCAAGAAGGGAATGGATTGTCCTCATGCGCCTCGAGTGCTCGGATTCTCCTCCGGAGAGTGCTTCTATTGCATCGAGAGTCTCTGTGAAGCTCCTTCCTTCGCCAGCTGTGATGAATGAGAGTATGCCTTCTGTCTTCGTCCCATCTCCTGTGATCTCATCAAGAAGCTTCCTGACCTCATCGCTGCCGATCTTCCTCATCTTGTCGACTGTGCGGAGTATGTCTATTGCCTTATCCTCGATGCCGATATGGGCAAGGAAAGAGCTGAAGAGCGCCCTGTGGGAGAGATGGAATGTGTATCCTTCGATTCCAAGAGCGGAGAATGAGCGGTGCATCATGGAAAGGATTTCGTAATCGGCTTCTGCGTTATCTGCTCCTACGATATCGAAATCACACTGGATGAACTCCCTGTACCTTCCTTTCTGCGGGTTCTCGCCCCTCCAGACTTTGTTTATATGATAGCGTTTGAAAGGAATGCCGAGCCTGTCATGGTGCATCGCGAGAAAGCGTGCGAAAGGCACTGTGAGGTCAAAGCGCATCGCAACTTGTCTTCCACCGTTATCCTGGAAGCGGAAGATCTGCTTGTCAGTCTCGCCGCCGCCTTTTCCCAGAAGGACTTCCGTGTATTCAAGCACAGGTGTGTCAATCGGGACGAATCCATATGAGGAGAATACATCCTCGAGTATTCTGATAATCCTTTTCTTCGGGATCTCCTCCTCTGGTAGGCTATCCCTGAATCCCTTGAGTACTGATGGTTCAATCATATATCCGGATAATATCATTGAATACAGATGGGGTCTATTGCCTCTGGGGAGTTCTCAGCCTTCTGGTCATATGGTAATATCCTCAGTAGGAGTCCGGCTGGCGCATTTTATGTCTGAGGTCTTCCGGCCGGAATGGAACAGTGTTCAGAAGATACAAGAGCAATGGAAATGGCAGGAGCGTTCCTGTCGCAAATATCTATCAGCAGGGGGAGCATCCCATACAGAGCAGCCAGATCGACAAGGATGCGCTATGGGCGATAAGGAAGATCCAGCAGTCCGGAGGCGAGGCTTATATAGTCGGAGGAGCTCTCCGGGATATACTTCTCGGGCGGACCCCTAAGGATTTCGACATAGCTACATCCCTCTCTCCGAGACAGGTGCAGCGTCTGTTCTGGAATGCCAGGATAATCGGCCGCAGGTTCAGGATAGTCCACCTGTTCTTTGGCCAGAAGATAATTGAAGTGACTACGTTCCGCTCCGATGAGGAGAACTTCGAGGATGGGCGGAATAATGTCTTCGGTACAATCGAGCAGGATGCCAAGCGCCGTGATTTCTCGATCAACAGTCTTTATTACAATCCCGCGAATGGCCAGCTTCTCGATTTCAACGATGCCATGCCGGATTTCCGCCGCCGTGTGATACGGTCGCTGATTCCGCTTTCATACTCCTTTTCCGAAGATCCAGTGAGGATGATCAGGGCTCTGAAGTATCAGGCTACTACGGGTTTCCGTCTTAAATCCGATGTAAAGCACGCCATAAAGAAGAATGCATCGAATATCCAGCAGTGCTCGACATCGAGACTGACGGAGGAGGTCTCGAAGATCCTTACCTCAGGCTCAGCTCTGCCGATCCTGCAGAATCTCAGGAAGTATGGCCTTGTTGAGTATATTCTTCCGCAGGTCTCTGTCTATCTTGGATATGATACTGTGCAGAGAGCTATCGCAGAGCTTGACAGAGCAGTGAATGAAGGCAAGGCAAGCGGGGCTCCGATTGGAAAGGAGGAGGTCATATACAGGTTCCTCAAACCGATGATAGTCTTCCCCGATTCTTCCTCCATGACACCCGATGAGCTCTTCAAGGAGGGCTTCAGACAGGCCAAGATACTGCTTTCGCCGATGACACCACCGAACTATGAGCTTGAACGTGCTGTCGAGATGATCATGCAGGAACTCGGACTGAGAAGACAGCGCAAGAGCGCAGAGGCGAGAATCCGCAGGAAAAAGCCCAATGCGATCATCGGCCGCAAGCGTGCTGCTGAAGAAGAGCTCTCAACGGCAGCTTCAGGAAAGAAGAGAAAGAGGAAGGGGCCGAAGCGGACAATGGTCCAGGAGGCTCCGAAGACAATGGCAGAGGAGCATGATCTCTGATTCAAGCGGATGGGCAAGGATGCATGGAGGAGAATCCGCCAGATTCTTGATGCTGATATGGAAGCAAAAATGCGGAAGGGAATTCTCTATATAGGCATAGAGGAATTCCTTCTTGATGCGGCAGCTATGGATAAGTAATCCTGATTATCTCTTCTTTGTACAGCTAACCATGATGTACTCAAACAGATTGATGCAAACGATATGGATTAACTCTCATGATTGAGAATCCAGTCAAGAATCTCTTCATATTTGATTTCACCTGCAGCAATCCCGCGACCGAGGTCTATCAGTTCGTTATCTGTGCATTCGATCCTGATTCCGTTCACCTCAAGGAAAACAAGCATGACATATACTCCAATCCGTTTGTTGCCATCAATAAAAGCATGGTTGGAGATCAGGGAGCATCCCAGCATTGCTCCTTTTTCTTCCTTTATGGGGTATAGCTCTTTTCCATCGAATATCTGGAAGATCCCATTCAATGCAGAATCGAGAAGATGCTCATATCAATGACACAGATATCCATCTTCTCAATTGATATCATTGATGCGTTTTCAGCACGGAATGGCTTATTCCTGACATAGTATGAATAATGTGTAGAAAATAGATGCTTGCAGGATAATAGGATACAAATGAGCTTAAAATGCCTTTTTAAAATATGCCGCCAGAAAACCTGCTAAGCTTGTCCTGCAGGTCGTTGACTCGTGAATCGCTTTTAAGTTGCAGATTCAAAACCGCAATAATAAGATTGTTATAGTAAAAAATGTTTCAGGGATCATGGATCCCTATCAAAAGGAGGGCTCATTCAATGAAGAAGGCTTTTGTTTTTTTGCTGGTTTTGGCCATTGCCATTTCCACTGTCTTCGCGGCAGGAGCAAATGAGAGCGCTGATGGTGGGAAGAAGAAAATCACGATCGGTGCGGAATCATGGGAAATCAACAAGCTTTTCCTAGAGCATGCTGCAGAGGAATTCGAAGCCGCTCACCCGGATGTAGAGGTTGAGATCGTAACGATCGCAGACCAGACGAAGCTGGCGAATTACATCCTTGACTGGGGCAGGGGAACTACGGATGTGGATCTTGTCTTCCTTGATGGCGGAATCTTCTCAGTCGAATATGCATCAAAAGGCCTGATCTATGACTTTGAGAAGGACCTGGATTTCTTCGCAGACTTCCCCAAGTCGAAATTCACGCCAGGATCCCTTGAGACCGGATTCATCAAGGGTGGGCAGTATGGACTGCCGGTGATCTATGAGGTTTATGGCATCTCGATCAATAAGGCCATGTTTGAGGAGGCGGGCCTTCTTGATGAGAATGGCGATCCTCTTCCGATCAAGACATGGGATGACTTCTATAATGCTGCAGAGAAGCTGACGAAGAAGGATAGCAGCGGAACGGTAACGCAGGTCGGTGGTACGATCCAGTTCGGCAATAATCTGCATATAATACTCGGCAGCGCCATTTACGCTCAGTTCGGAGATGCATATGCAGAGGATGGCATAACCTATAATGTCGATAATGACTATGTCAGGAATATGATAGGCGCATGGCAGAAGGGAATCCAGAATGGATATCTCTCACAGGCGACATTCGTAGATAATGCTGGTGGAAGGAACGGTTTCAAGGCTGGACAGATCGCTATGTGCTTTGAGGCAGCAGGCCGCTGGATGGAAGCTGTTGATACGATCGGTGTTGATAACCTTGCCCTTATCCCGATTCCTGGTGACTTTGGTGGAACGGTCTGCTTTGGCTGTCAGATGGTCATCCCGAAGGCTTCCAAGAATGCAGACCTTGTCTGTCAGTTCATCAAGGAAGCTCTCTATGGGGAATACGTACAGGTCAATACATTCGGCCAGTATGGAAAGATGTCTGTCATCCAGGAGTATTTCGACAAGGCCCTTGACGAGACTCCGATATGGAACGGAATTGCAGATTCCATGAGCAAGGCACAGCCTCTCAAGGAATATGAGGAGTCGCAGAAGTTCTTGAATGGCCTCAATCAGATATTCCAGGGAGGTCTTGTCAGCACGACGACCACTCCTGCGGATATGGTTAACCAGATTCTTGATCTGTCAGCATCTATCAGGAAATAGTCTTTTATCTATCTCATACGCATGCGGTGTCGCATGCGTATGGTCATCTAAGGAATCGCATCATGCAGAATACCATCAGTTCAAGAAGAAGATCGAAGGAGAGATGGGGGAGGATATTCGTGTTGCCCACGTGTATTGTCCTTTTCGTATTCGTTGTCTACCCCGTCTGCTATACATTCATCCTGGCGTTCAGCAAATACAACTTTGCCTTTGACCGCAATATGACATTCATTGGGGTGCAGAACTTCATTGACATGTTCAAGGATAATCAGTTCCTTGCAGCATTGAAGAACACGATGGAATTCACGCTATATATGTTTGTGATCCTGGTTGTCCTCTCCCTTGCGATAGCATTGCTTCTCTTCAATAAGAAGGAGCATAGCTGGTTCTTCAGGATTTCGATCTTCATGCCGATAGTCGTTCCGGCTTCCTTGATCTGTATCCTGTTCAGCTTCATGCTTGCGGATAATTTCGGGATAATCAACAAGTTCCTTATGGATATCGGGCTCTCCCGATTCACCCATAACTGGCTTACTGATGGTGAGACGGCGAAGTGGTGCGTGATAATAGTGGAGATATGGGGCAAGGTCGGTTTCTGCACGATCCTCTTCCTCTCTGGATTGCAGAATATCTCCGTTGATCTTTTTGAAGCAGCCGAGCTGGATGGGGCTATCGGGTGGAAGAAGCTCGTGTATATCATCATACCGAATATACGAGAGACATTCGTCGTTGTCGGAATCTGGGCTATACTGCAGTGCCTTAAGCTATTCGTGACGCCGAACGTACTTACCAACGGAGGACCGGCGAATTCGACCCTGGTCATGTACCAGAATATATATAATACGGCCTTCAATTACTTTGAGATGGGATATGCTGCCGCACAGGCATTCGTACTGACAGCATTGGTTATGATCTTCTCGATACTGAACATGAAGATAGGTAAGAAGGAGGCGTGATATGCGAAGGCAGAGCAAGTCATTCTCATTATTCGTTACTATTTCCCTGCTCGTGATATCCCTGGTATTCATCCTGCCGATAGTCTTCTGCATCTTCACATCCTTCAAGGAGTCGACGGAGATAATAAGGGACATTACATTCTTTCCGCGAAAATGGTCCAGCGTGAATTATGGCTATATCTTCGCAAGGGGTGCGAAATATCTGCAATACTATCTGAACACGATAATCATAACAGTGTGTTCTGTTGCTATCACGCTGGTGCTCTCTGCTCTTGCAGGCTACTCATTCGCAAGGCTTCCGTTCAGAGGGAATCGATTGATCCTATCCCTGATCCTGTTCCTGCTCGCATTTCCGCTCTGTGCCATTCTTATCCCTATATACATGATGGAATTCGAGATAGGATTGCTTAATACATACCTGGGCATCATATTGCCGAACTTATTATGCATCCTTCCGTTCTCCATATTCATCATGCGTGGAACATTCATAGACATGAGCAGCGAGCTTGAGGATTCAGCAGAGATCGATGGGTGCAATGCACCGCAGGCCTTCCTGCATATAATGCTGCCGCTGGCCCAGAATGCCTTGATAATAGTCCTTGTCTCAGGCTTCTATAATGTCTGGGGAGAGTACACTATTGCCAAGACCCTTGCATCAAAGGACTCTATAATGCCTATTTCGGTTGCCCTCACCTTGCTTAAGAGCGAAGATTGGAACTATGGAGTGCTTGCAGCCGCGATTACGATGTCAATCATTCCACCTATTACGATCTTCGCTATCTTCCAGGATAAGCTTGTCGAAGGAATGACAGCAGGGTCGATCAAGGGGTGAGCATATATGAGGATCCTTATAAAGAATGTCAATCTGATCTTGCCGGATAGAATCATACGGAATGCCTGGCTGGTCACAGAAGATGAGAAGATAGATGATTTCGGGGAGATGCCGATACCAAAGGGTGATTTCTCTGATATCATCGATGGCGCTGGATCATATCTTTCTCCTGGTTTCGTAGAGACGCATGTACATGGGGGAAGGAAGCATGATTTCACCGATGCGACACCTGAGAGCGCCCTTGAGATCATGAGGCTTCATCTACTGGGAGGGACGACAACTATCCTTCCTACGCTGACGAGCGTGACCCATGAGAAGTACATCAGGTCGATGGAGAATCTCAATAGCCTGATCCCTCAGTTCAGAACCATGGATGATGTCCCTGAATTCGGAGGGATCCATATGGAGGGACCGTACTGCAGCGGCGAGGCCCTTGGTGCACAGAATACCCTGACATACAGGGATCCTGATTTCAATGAGATCGAGCAGTACGTGGCACTTGCCCCGTATATCCGCAAATGGACTGCGGCGCCTGAGAGGGAAGGGGGAATGGCCTTCGGCCGCTACTGTGAGAAGCATGGCATACTTGCCTCGATAGGACACTCCGGAGCGACCCTTTCCCAGGTTTATCAGGCATGGGATAATGGCTACAGAAGCATTACCCATCTATATAGCGCCTGTTCCAGCTATCATAGGAACGGGGCATATCGTGAGGCGGGGATCGTTGAGGCTGCATGGCTTATCGATGATATGGACGTTGAGATGATTACCGATGGCGTTCATCTCCCAAAGGAGTTCCTTCAGCTGATCTACAAGATAAAGGGCCCTGATCATATTTCGATGATAACGGATGCGATCAGATATGCCGGAGTGGATGTCCCTGATGGTAGCTTCGTCCCTTATGAGGATGGTCAGGATAGCGGTGTCTGGATTGAGAATGGCGTAGCGCTTGTTCCTAGCAGGGCATGCTTTGCCGGAAGCATCGCGACCTTTGACCGCCTTGTCAGAACAGCTGCGAAGATCGCCGGGATAGGCCTTGTTGATGTTATACGCATGTCGACGCTGACCCCGGCAAGGATGATAGGCCTTGATAAGGAGATCGGTTCGATTTCCCGTGGGAAACGTGCTAATCTGCTTATGTTTGATGATGATATCTCAATCAAGCACATAATACTAAGAGGAAAGATGGTCAGATGACCATGAAGGAGGATAGATAAATGAATATTGCAATTACCGTTTCCCCGACCGCGAAGGAGAATGGTTACAAGGCGGCGTTGAAGGCTGCGGCAGTCATCAACGAGGCGATAGAGAGAAAGGGACATGCCCGCATCGTCCTTTCTACCGGGGCCAGCCAGTTTGAGATGTTCGACGCGCTTGTCGGCCTTCCTGTCGATTGGTCGAAGGTAGAGATGTTCCATCTTGATGAATATGTGGGACTTTCAGAGGCTCATCCCGCATCATTCAGGAAATATCTTAAGGAAAGATTCGTGAATATCGTGCATCCAAAGGCAGCTCACTTCGTGAATGGGGAGGGGGATGTAAAGAAGAACATAGAGGAATTGACGAAAGAGCTCCGCAGGGATGAGATCGATCTAGGCCTGATCGGAATAGGCGAGAACGGACATATCGCATTCAATGATCCTCCAGCTGACTTCGATGCTGTCGAGGCTTACCGCGTCGTCAATCTTGACCATAAGTGCAGGATGCAGCAGGTCGGCGAGGGATGGTTCGCGACGGAAGATGATGTTCCTGCTCAGGCGATTTCCATGCTTCCCCGGCAGATCATGGCATGCAAGACGATAATAACCGTAGCTCCTCATGCCGTTAAGGCCCAGGCCATCTATTCCACGATAACAGAGCCTGTGACGAACATGGTTCCTGCAACGCTTCTTAAGACGCATCCTGATTGGCATCTCTTCATCGATGATTATTCGGCAGCGAAGCTGTTCGGCAATGAATGATTTACCGCTGACATGCCTTTCAGCTGTGGCAGGGCAGGCTTCTGGGCCTGCCTTCGTCCTTGTATAACCCTTGTATATGATCATCCTGCTTGACAAGCTCCCTGAGCCTTCGATTGCAGTTTGCAGCAGCTCTTCCGTCCCGATTGCTCCTATCATCGCTTCTCATTGAAGCCCCGCGGAAGCCTGTCGCAGAGAAGGCCTGTATAGCGCATCAGCTTCTTCTCTCCCGGGTGATAGGCCTTGTTATCAGAATCCCGCAGGCTTACCTGTGGGATCAGTCAGAATCGAGTAAGCATCAGAACTGGCTGAATTCTGTAAGAGCATAAAAGAACGTACTGTGTCGCATGTAAAGTTTCTGCAGTCTCCCCTTTCTTCTGGAGTTGAACCTAATATCCACATGTTCTGCAATCATTACTCTCACAATAGCGGATATCTCCGAGCGCAAGGATACGTTTATGCCATCGTCCCCCTTCCTCGTGATTTTCTCCGCCCCAGGGGATAAGCATTATTTTTGCCAAACTTCGATTTACTGGTATATGTATTATTTCCATTATCTTGGACAATGTACTATCTGATTTCTTTAAATGAGGATTTCCAGAAGGTAAAACTTTCGATTCCCATTGCTTAGGGCTCGATTGCCAGCTTCTTATGCCCAGTGAGGAAATCCCTCACATTCATGTGGATGATTCCTCTTTGTGAGAAGTCAGGTTTGTCCATCGAGATTACGTACTTTGGCCAGTTGTCCTTTACAGTGGAGTAAGCATTGAACTCTCTTTCAACAACATCTTCGCTGGCAAGCTGGTAAGCAACCTGAATGTAACATCTCTCCACTCCGTTGGTGACAACGAAATCTATCTCACCCTTGTATGTTTTGCCAGTATGTACTTCATACCCGCGTGAAATCAGCTCGTTGTAGATTACAGTCTCAAGAATGTCCCCGAGGTTGAATGTTGCAGTCGACCCACGTTGCAGAGTGACAAGAGAAGGATCTGTTGCATATGACTTTCTCCGTGTCTTAAGCATCTCTTTTCCCCTGATGTCAAAACGGAACGGCATTGTGATGAGATTTGCCTCACACATGGCCTCAAGGTACTGGTAGCAGGTTGTTGTGCTGATCTTCTTTTCGTTGACAGAGATGAAGTTTGAAAGACTTCCGGCTGATATGACATTCGAGGTGTATGCCAGAATGTATGTCAGGAAATTCTTGAAATTCCAGCTGTCAAATCCCGGATGCCTGCCAAGGATATCACGATCAATAATGCTGGAAAGAATGTCTTGAATTGACGTTCTTGCGTTGATTGAAGGAGCGAAGCGTACAGGAAACCCTCCCCATTTGAGGTAATCAGCGAGTGTATCCTCGTCATCATGTCCTGTGAACTGAACAACCTCATCATAAGAGAAGGGGAAAACGGTGAATTTCACGTAACGGCCCGTAAGCTTATTTGCCAGTTCCCCTGAAATCAGTGTGGATGTTGAGCCTGTCACAAAAACAGAAGCGCCGAGAGCTGATCTTATGGATGCGATTACCGGGATGTATCTGTCCAGGTACTGGACCTCATCAATGAAAACATAGGCTTTCCGGCCTGCAAGTGCTGCGATACGGTTCTTCACGTCGAGATAGAATCCTTGCGGGTCTCTGATATAGTGTTCGTTATCAAAATCCTCGAAGTCGTAGAAGATAATCTGGTCATCAGAAACACGTTTTGACAGTTCTTCCATAATCTGTGTAAGGATTGTCGACTTTCCGCAGCGTCTGATTCCTGCAATCGCCTTTATCAAATCGCTTTCATAATAGGGCCTTATGCGGCTGAGGTACTTCTCTCTCTTCAGCATGGCTCAAGTATACCATGGCTTTTAAGTTTATTCAAAAATTATATGTAAATTTAAAAAAAGTTTGAGTATATCTCGAAAGTGTATCTGAATTTTTAAGATTTCAGAGGTTGTTCAGAGAGGGGAATGAACTTCCATTGCCTGTGAATCTCCTGAATAGAATTCTTCACGGAAAGTTGATGAAGTCTGTGTGGAAATGAAGAAGATTATCCTGGTCGGAAAGAAAACAGAAAGGGATCATTGTTTGCTGCAGGATGCAGAAATGCTTTACAAGCGTACACTGACTGTTTTTGAGAAGTATTCAATTGCTGATGAAGGACTCGATTGATAGCACTGGTACGTTTTTAGGAAAAATAGCTTATTCCTGACAGAATGTAGAAAATATGTATAAAATAAATGCTTGCAGGGTAATGGGATGCAAATGGGCTTAACGCATAAAGCGATTCAAGGATGAATTCTCCTGTGACATCATCCGGTTCCATGTACCCTGTAAGTTCCTTCACTGCGATGAAGTCGCCAGGGCCTATAGATCCGAGAGAGCAGATTCTTTCAAGTTCACTCCGTGTTGAATCAAAATAGAATCTAACCATAGGACTGTGAAAATCAAAAATCAGAATCTAACCGTAAGGTTATCAATTCCAGTAGCTGTAAGTCCTTTGCGTCATGGCCAGAAAGTCCATCTGGCCATGCATCCAATTGGTTAAAGTAAAGCCTGCATTGCCTGCTCAGGTCAACTTCTGACACCTCCATCTTTCGAAGCTAGGGAAAGTAGCTTTTCCTGGAACCTCCTTTCCTCATCCTTGAGCTTGATGAGAGAGAAATTGCTCCTCAGGGCCCTGAAGCGGTCCATCTTTGCAGGAGCGCTCTCAGAGAAAAGGACTATGCCTCCAAGATGCATCGCCTGTATTGCCTGCATCGCATATACCCCAGCGTCATCGCTGTTCATCTCAGAGCCGATCAGACAATAGATCCCTTCCTTTTTTAGAAGCATCTTGATGATTCCGAGACTCATATGCTGAAGGAAGTCATCAATCACGATTGCAATCGGTGACTTCGATGATATGGCGTGCTTTATCAGGCTGATAACTCTTGAGTCGATTTCGTAGAAGTCTGCGATATCACTGCAATCAGGGATATCAGTATCTTCCATCAGTTCATTGCTGAATGCCACATTCTCCCAGAGGTAAGTAACCCACGGAGTAGAGAGACTGTTCAACCTGGTCCTGCCTGATGAGATGATATCGAACAAGCGCTCCGATGCTTTCATGTATGCATCTGTCAGTTTGATTCCGAACTGGCATGTAAGCACTTCTCGGATTTTCTTCTTTGTAGCTATGACATTGTGGTTGCACATAGCTTCGATGAGCACGATTGTAAGTGCTTCTACTTTCGAAAGGGGAAATGATGAAATCAGCGAACTTGCAAGTCGTTCTGAGCTTTCGACGAATTCAGGTCCTTCAATCCAACTCAATGCCGTTGCTATTGTTGATGTATCTTTGTTTTTCATACATCAA
>CALXKS010000077.1 GCA_944389015.1 uncultured Spirochaetaceae bacterium | reverse complement strand
TCCCGGATGGCCGGATTCTGACTCTTACCCGCTGTTTTAATGCACAAAGCAGGACCGAAGTCCTGCTCTGTAGTCTACTGAGAGGCGCTGCCGATTCTCAAAAACGATTTATGCAACAGCTCCTTTTTCTATTATTCTATACCTTCATACATAAAGGGGTGTGCAAAGATTACTTCGACTCGATGTGCACCCTTTTCTTATGCAAGGCTCGCAAGGAGGATGGAGATGTATTCAGCAACGGATGTCATCTGGGTACTGGTCAGTGCGATTCTTGTATTCTTCATGCAGGCAGGATTCGCACTCTGTGAAGCGGGACTCACAAGGGCAAAGAACACAGGAAACATACTTATGAAGAACATGATGGATTTCTGTATCGGGGTCCCCTGCTACTGGCTTATCGGCTTCGGAATCATGTTTGCTGGGGCAGGGCCGCTGATTGGCGGTCTTGATCCGCTTATCCGTGGCAGCTATGATTTCGGAACATTACCGACTTGGTGCTATGCGATTTTCCAGACGGTGTTCTGCGCAACAGCCGCGACAATCGTTTCCGGATCGATGGCTGAACGGACAAACTTCAAGGCATACTGTATTTACAGCGCTGCAATCAGCCTGATTGTCTATCCGATATCAGGGCATTGGATCTGGGGCGGCGGATGGCTCTCATCCCTTGGCTTCCATGATTTTGCAGGCTCGACTTGTGTTCATATGGTTGGTGGCCTGATAGCCTGTCTTGGCGCAGCTCTTCTTGGTCCCCGTATTGGAAAATACGATAAGAATGGCAAAGCAAGAGCAATCCCTGGCCACAACCTGACAGCTATGGCACTTGGTGTATTCATTCTCTGGTTCTGCTGGTTCGGATTCAATGGTGGTTCCACAGTTGCCATGAGCACCGATGATGATATGGAGCTTGCCTCTCTTGTAATGTTTAATACCAATCTCGCAGCTGCCGTAGCAACAGTCGTTGCCATGGTCTTCACATGGATTCGATACGGCAAACCTGATGTATCAATGACATTCAATGCAGCTCTTGCTGGACTTGTTGCCATAACAGCTTCGTGTGATTGTGTTACACCAGTCGGAGCTTTCTTCATCGGGCTGGTAGCAGGATTTCTGGTTGTTCTGTCTGTTGAGTTCTTCGATAATATCGTGAAGATCGATGATCCCGTGGGTGCTGTATCAGTGCATATGGTAAATGGAATCTGGGGAACGCTCGCTGTCGGACTCTTCAGCAATGGCGGCGATGGAATCGCTCCTGGTTTGTTTTATGGTGGAGGACTGCATCAGCTCGGGATACAGGCTTTAGGAGTTATCTCAGTTGCTGCATATGTTCTCATCATAATGTTCATAGTTTTCAAGATCATCGATAAGACCGTAGGTCTGAGAGTGCCTGCCTCTGTGGAGATTGACGGTCTTGATATGCACGAGCATGGACTCGCTTCCGCATATTCCGGTTTCGCTATCAATGATATAACCGGGCTCGATATGGAAGTGAACGAGAATACAGATCTGGGCGAGGACAATTATGAGAAGGCATCATCAGCGCAGATAGGTGCTGCAGTCAAAGTTTCGGAGAAGAAGACAATTATGGATGGTGTGTATGACACAGGAATGCATAAGGTAAGCATAATCTGCAGACTGTCCCGATTCGATGCTCTTAAGACAGCGCTTAACGCTCTTGGTGTGACCGGTATCACAATGACACAGGTCATGGGCTGTGGTATACAGAAAGGTGCTGGGGAGAAGTATCGTGGAGCCGAGATTGACGTCAATCTTATTCCTAAGGTAAAGGTTGAAGTCGTTGTCAGCAAGATTCCTGTCGATTCTGTCATAGAAGCTGCGAAAAAGGCTTTGTATACAGGTCATATCGGAGACGGAAAGATCTTTGTCTACAATGTGACAAGAGTAGTCAAGGTCAGAACCGGTGAAGAGGATTATGCGGCTTTGCAGGATGTAGAGTAAAAAGGCGAAAAGAGGCGGAGGAGCATAGCTGCCCCGCCTCCCCATCACACATCTCCGAAGATATGCACAGGATTCCTTCCGGCCGCAAAAGGAAAGCTTCCGACTATTTCAGCCAATATCCGATTGCATCATCAGCACAGACACTTAGAGACGCACCATGTTCTCCGTGGCATTCCAGAGCTTTTCGAGATTATAGAACTCACGGAGTTCCTGGCTCATCAGATGTATTACAATGTCTCCGCAGTCAATGAGCTCCCATCCATCTGTTCCCGGGGACTTGTGCCTGTTATTGACTTCAAGTCCGAGTTCCTTGATCTCTCCCCAGAGCTGATGCACCACACCCCTCAGATGACCGACGGATGAAACAGTTGCGATTACGAACGCATCTGTCCAGGAGCACTCGTTCTCCATATCTATGACAACGACGTCTGTGCACTTATGATCCTCAAGATAGATCCTGAGCTTCTCTGCTATATTCTTGATATTATCCTTCATAATCAGCCTCCAATGCTGTATCCATCCATCGTCTGATGAACTCCTGTGCGCCTTCCCAGGAAGATGCAGGGAAGAGGATATCCCCTAGCCTGTACTCGCTGAAGCTTCCTCTGCCTGTGGCGAAAGAAGCGATGAGCGACTCATCGAACGATGATGAAAGCTCGTTAATAGTATCGAGAAATGCGGTATTCTCCAAGTCCTCCGCATTCTTCCACAATGCCATCTCCGGAGATGGGGAATGGGTCTCCTTTGCAAGGAGCACAAGAAGGTTTCTCCGTTCGAAGTAAGCATCCCAGTCAACTTCCGTAATGGAATCATCGGAGATGCCGAAAAGAACCGAGAGCGCATCCCTGCCGTCCATTCCCGAAAGCTGCTCCAGCCTTATGAGATCGCTGTAGGAAACACGTATCATCACAGTATTATCACCCCGGCTTCTGTATACTGTGCATCCGCCGTCCGAATACAGAGCCAGAGTCGTCCCGATATTGCCGCATGATGTGACAGCAAGGGCAAGAAGAACGATGATGAGATACCTTCTCAAAGCCTTCCTCCCCCTTTTATGAAATCATAGAGCTTTCCTGATATCCCAGCCTCTTTGATGCCTTCCCTCATAAAGTATGAGCGCTGCATATCCATTATGCGGATTATCATATCCTCAAGCGTATCGGCTGACAGGATATGCTTTCTGTCATCATCGGTCAGATGCTTTCTTCCCGGCTCTATATAATCAGCGATATATACAACAGCACCATATGGGCCCATATCAGGGGAGCCGAGGGTATGGTGCCTAACTGCCCTCCTGAAATACTCCGGAACGCTTCCCTCTGCATCCTCATCGAAGTGGATAGCCGCAAGAGCACCATGAAGAAGCATCGGATCGGCTTCCTCTTCAGGAAACACATCTATCCCGTTCTTCCTGCAGAACTCCGGAGAGGAATCTGATGCGGAATACCTATATGCATCATGATATATCCCTATGTATCTTGCCGCAGAGACGTCCAGGCTGAATCTTGATGCAAGATCCGCAGATACAGAAGCCACACCCTCTGAATGGATAAAGCGCTTCGGCTTTATCATGGATCTGACTTTCTCCTCAAGCGCGGTATAGCTTATGATCATCGATATACCTCCTGACAGATGGGGTGAGCATTCCCCATTCTCCGCTTCGTATCTCAGTGCTTGAGGCATGGACAGCCTCGCTGCTGATGAATATGACCTCCGCAGAAGTCCTATTCACACACTTCCCGTCTCTTGTGAAGCACCAGAAGCGCACATGCTCTGCCAGATAGCCGAAATCATGCCACTGGCCAAGCTTCTCAAGATGATCATCGCCTATAATGAAATCAAGCTTGCCATCATATTCCAGAGAGCTGTAGAAATGCTTCACTGTATCGGATGTGAAGCTCACCTCCTCTCTCCGTCCTTCCCAATCCGAGATGATGATCTCCAGATCATCTTCAGGATAGCGCTTTCCATAATCCTCTGATAAAAGCCTGACCATCTCAAGCCTGTCTGAAAATGATGCAGGACGGCTTTCCTGCTTGAAGTTGGAAATCCTGGCAGGTATCACAAGAAGGCTTCTGAATGGAGTATGCTCCGCCACTTCATGGAATATATGCATGTGGCCGATATGCGGGGGATCGAACGTCCCCCCGAAAACAGCGGTCCTATTCCTCGTCGCTTTCTCTATAATAGGCATCGTTATCCGGACGGGATGTGAATCCGCTTCCCTTCTCCTTCTCATCTATGAGCGCAAGCTCCAGCAATTCATGCTTGACGTCCTCGACAAGATCATCACGGTAAATCGAGAGCGGGAGAACTGTCATTCCAGAGTACTTGCTTCTCAGCTCTTCAAAACGCTCCTCCGTGCCTTCCTCATCGATCTTTGTCCCGATGAGAATCATCTTCTTCTCAGCCAGTTCTGCACTGTATTTCCCAAGCTCAGAGGAAAGTATGTCATAAGCCTCAAGATAGTTGTCATCCGAAAGATCGACCATATAGCAGAGGCCTTTCGTCCTTGAGATATGCCTGAGGAACTTATATCCCATGCCTGCACCTTCCGATGCTCCCTCGATTATTCCCGGGATATCAGCGATTATGACATCCTGATCACCCTCCCGGAGCACACCGAGAACAGGGATCTTCGTCGTGAACGGATAGCCTGCGACCTTGGATCTGGCATTGGTGAAGAGATTTATAAGAGAGGACTTGCCTGCATTGGGAAATCCAACAAGCCCGATATCAGCAATGATCTGCAGCTCAAGCCCGACACGCATCTCCTCGCCTTTCTCACCAGGCTGCGCAAAGCGCGGAGTCTGTCTGACGGCAGTACGGAAATGCCAGTTCCCAAGGCCTCCTCTGCCGCCTTCAAGGAATACGAACCTATCATAGCCTGTCAGGTCCTTTATTATCTCTCCTGTCTGGGCATTCTTGATCACTGTCCCAGGTGGAACGGGAATCTCAACATCGTTCCCCCGCCGTCCTGCACAGCGAGCACCCTGCCCGGGCCTGCCGTTCTCGGCTCTGAAATTGCGGATAAGCTTGAGATGCCCGAGAGTGCGGAGATTATCCTTGACAACGAAAACAACGTCCCCTCCGCGGCCCCCGTCACCACCGTCAGGACCACCTTTAGGGACGAACTTCTCCCGGCGGAAGGATACACATCCAGATCCTCCATTGCCGGAAGCTATATCGATATATGTTTCGTCTGAGAAGCCGAACATCTCTTACTCGGCTGCAGCCTCTACTGGAACGATTGAGCAGTACTTCCTGTTCTTTCTCTCATGGAACTTAACAGTTCCTGCTGTGAGAGCAAAGAGAGTATAGTCCTTGCCGCATCCGCAGTTCTGTCCCGGATGGATCTTTGTTCCACGCTGGCGGACGATAACCTCACCAGCCTTTACGAGCTGACCACCAAATCTCTTTACGCCAAGGCGCTGTGCGTTCGAATCGCGTCCATTGCGGGAAGATCCGCCACCTTTCTTATGTGCCATCTCTCTTCCTCCTTAGCCTACAATCGTATTGATTGTGATAGTCGAATATGTCTCTCTGTGTCCCTGAGTCCTTCTATAACCCTTTCTTCTGCGGAACTTGTAGACCTTGACCTTCTCGCCTCTGAACTCTGGACCGACAGTGGCAGTTACTTTTGCACCCTCAACATAAGGAGTGCCGAACTTTGCGTTCTCACCATCCACAACAGCCAGAACCTTCTCGATCTCGTAGGTTGAACCCTCTTCCATGTTCAGCCTGTCAACCGTAAGCTCTTTTCCCTCTTCAGCCTTATACTGTCTTCCGAGGATCTCAACTAGTGCGTACATGTTTCTTCCTTAAATATTCAGTATCGGTTTTTCAACCTTGTTGGTTATAACCCCAAAACACAGGAAAGTGAACAGCATCAAGGGGAAAAAAACGCTTAGAAGGGAAAATCCTCCATTTCAAAACAAACATTTGTTTGATAATATATGAATCATGAAGATCACAGGCAAAGAAGAGATACTTGACGCTGCTCTTGATATCATCGCATTCGATGGACTGGATAAACTATCCATGCAATCGCTGGCAAAGAAGGTTGGGATGAATAAATCAAGCTTCTACCACTGGTTCCGGTCCAAGGAAGAGATCATCGACATGATATTCACCGAAGGCCACAGAAAGCTTATGTCAAAAGGCTTCAGGCTGATACTCGAAGGAAGTGCGGAGGAAATCCTATCCGCAGCAGCAGCCAGATGGCAGGATATCTTCACCGATGATGGGATACTTCCATATCTCCGCATGATATACGCCTTGCGATTCTCCGATCCAAGAGCGGAGGAGGAGGCAAGAGCGATCAGGCTCATGATAGAGAGCCAGATAAATGTGATGATGGCTTCGCTTGGACTGTCGGATAATATTCTCCCGCTGCTGTTCTCCTCCCTGCTGCTGCAGAAGCTGGAAGCGGAACTAGAGGGGAATCATGAGGATATCGAAGGATATGCAAGGCAGTTCGCAGAGCTGATTGAAATGCTGGATAACTGACATTCTCTGGCGACGCATCATGCAAAATGAACAGATTTTCTGCATTATCTGCACAGTTATATCATTTTCATCTGGATTTATAACAAAAAAGAGTGTAACGTTAAAGCGTATCCCTTGTTATAGGTGATATAAAGTGCCGCCCTCTTCAGGCGGCTCAGGCATTCCTTAGAAGGCGTGGCATCATCTTCCAGTGCTACGCCTTCTACTTTTCTCACATGGATTCAAGGAATGGAATGCCAATCAGCGCAAAGCCGTTCTTCATGACAGTGAGAACCGAGGATATCAGCCTGATGCGGCTTACGACCAGCTCCTTCGTCTCTGCTTTGAGAATCTGATTGTCATGATAGTAATGGCTGAATGTCTTTGCTATCTCATACAGCGTAGAAGCAATGATCGAGGGATCGAATGAAGAAGCTGCCCGCCTTACATCATCGGGGAATTCAGCGATAGCCTTGAGCAGGATCTTCTCATCCTCTATCGTCAGCAGCGATCCATCGGCCTTGATACCTTCATACTCATCCGGGCTGAACCTGCGGAGTATGGAGGAAATGCGTGCGCATGTATACTGGAGATAAGGACCAGTATTCCCGCTGAAGGAGATTGACTCCTTCGGGTTGAAGATCATATCACGCTGAGGCTGGACCTGCAGCAGGTAGTAATTCAGAGCACCGAGAGCTATCTTCCTGGCAGTCTCCTTGACATCCCCTACCTCATTCTCACGGCCCTTCTCGATTATCTCATTCTCGGCAAGGCGGGAAAGCTCTTCAAGAAGATCGTCGGCATCGACAACCGTTCCCTCTCTGGATTTCATCTTCCCCTCAGGGAGATTGACCATGCCATAAGAGAGATGATGGAGCTCATCAGCCCATTTGTATCCAAGCATCTTCAGCACATAGAAGAGCACCTTGAAATGGTAGTTCTGCTCAGAGGCGACAACATAGATCAGGCTGTCAAACGGCCAGTCCTCATGGCGCCTTACCGCGGTTCCGAGATCCTGTGTTATATACAGAGTAGTACCATCGCGGCGGAGAAGGACCTTCTTGTCCAGGCCGATTGGCGCGAGGTCAATCTGCACCGAACCATCCTCCTCCCTGTGGAATACCCCCATGTCAAGACCGCGCATGACCTGATCGCGTCCAAGCTTATATGTATCGCTTTCAAAGTAGAGCCTGTCGAATGAGATCCCCATATTCCTGTAGCTCTCGAAGAGACCGTCCAGCGTCCATTTATTCATCTTCTCCCAGAGCGCGCGGACCTCAGGATCCCCGTTTTCCCAGTCCCTGAGCATAGCCTGGGCTACTGCATCGGGGTCGACAAAAGATGGGTCATTGACGATATCGGGATTATTCTTCTTCGCCTCTTCGGCCTCCTTCTCCCACTGAGCAAACCGTACATAGTATCTTCCTACGAAATGATCTCCCTTCTCACCTGTGGATTCAGGAGTCTCTCCATTTCCGAAAAGCTTATATGCAAGCATCGACTTGGATATATGCACTCCACGGTTATTGATGAGATTCACCTTCATCACCTCTGCCCCGGTTGCCTTTATGAGCGCTGAAACCGCTTCTCCGAGGGAGTCATTGCGCATATGACCAAGATGAAGAGGCTTATTCGTATTTGGACAGGAGAATTCAACCATTACACGTCTGCCCTTTCCCTCTTCTGAGAAACCGTACCTGTCACCGCCTCTCTCTGAAGCTTCCATGATTCTGTCCGCAAGCCGCGGGATATCGAAACGGACATTCAGATAAGGGCCGGAAGCGGACATCTCACCATCCGGATGGCAGTTCTCAAGTCTTCCGATAACATCAGAGGCAATCGCTGCGGGCGATTTATGCAGGGCCTTCGCATATGGGAACATAGGAAAAGCGACATCCCCCATCTCGCTCTTAGGAGGCAGACCCATAGACAGAGCCGGGATATCAGCACCGGCTGCCATATCATGCAGAACAGATTCTATAGCCGTCTTCCAGGCATTCTTAAGCTCATTAAGCATATATCTCTCCGTCTTCAGAACTTTAATATAATTATGCTAGAAACGTAAAGTGACCTCTCCAGAGGAGAGAGCCTCCTCCCTTCCATCGGGATACCTCACCAGCAGATGTCCTGAGTCATCAACGCCATATGCATGCGCATCCCACTCTCCCTTCCCTGGCTTCACAACCGTCACATCCCTTCCGATTATGAAGCAGCGTCTTCTGTATTCATCCATGAAATCCCGGCCCTGGATAGCAAGGAGATTGTCCGTGACAGCCGCAGCCAGCTTTGCCCTCGAGACAGGGGATTTACCCTTCGGAAAAAGAAACCCCATCTTTCCACGAAGGTCTTCCGGAATATCCTCATCATTTCCGGAAAGATTGATCCCGATCCCGATTATGGCCTCATCAAGCCCTCCAAGCTCCATATTGACGATGCCTTCGGTAAGGATTCCGACGACCTTCCTTCCAGATGAATAGATATCATTCACCCATTTTATGGAACACTCCAAGCCCGTCAGAGCCTCAATCGCATCAGCGGTGGCAATTGAAGCGGATACTGTAAGGAGATCAGGATCCGGTATATCCGCCCCCTTTATGACCACGGAAAGATATATACCTCCCTGAGGAGAGAAGAACGAGCGACCAAGACGGCCACGTCCACCGGTCTGTATTCCTGCGACAATGGCAAACGGGACTCTGACACCATCTGAAATCATCTTGCGCGATTCAAAGAAAGTGCTTCTGCATTCCGGAACATAGCAGACAGGGATGGAGAACTCGCTTTCAAGGACAGCCTGTGAAAGAACATCGGAGGAAGAACCCAGGCTGTAGCCGTAGTGCTTTGAGATATTTATATCGTAGCCCTCTCTGATCAGGGTCTGAACGCTCTTTGATATCGCCATTCTCGAACAGGAGAGCTTATCAGCCATGCTCTGCCCTGAGACCATCTTCCCATTGCTTTCTAGAAGCAATGACAGTACTGAATCCTTAACAGACATATGTGGATTATAGCCATAGAATGCAAATCATACAAACACATCAGGAACTGCATCTTCTCGCTATCCTCCTGAATAGCGAACACTCCGCAGCTTCCTCTCTCCCCTTGTCAGTGAGCTCTGCAGATGAAAGCAGATTGCCGCTGTTCGCATTATCGCAGAATGATACGTACACACCGGAGATATATCCCCTTTCTGACGCATCGGTGACAAGCTTTGCATACTCCTCCATCGATACACCAAGAGCTGAGGCATCTGGGCATTTTCCTCTTGCTAGCTGGCACAGCATCCTATGTATGGCATCTTTCTTCATATCACGATCATACAGCAGGAAGCCCAGGAGGCAAAGAATGTTGGAGAATGATCCATATTACTGTATGATTACCCTATGTACAGCGCAGAGAAATTCATAGACCAGTATCTTGATTCATTTGCAAGGACGCACAGGCAGAACTTCTCCAGAGGAGAATCACCGCTTCCGAAGCTGAGGGATATCGAGACTCTGAATGACCAGCTTCTCACTCTCTTCTTCCCTGGCTATCAGGGATCGGAGAATATGAGATCCCTGCGATCCGTTGTCGAATACAGCATGCAGCTCTTCACCCGTCTTCTCTGCGATTCAATAAAGCTTGCGCTGATACACGAGACCCCGGGAATCTCCGAGTCCCTAGCCCAGGGAGAAGCCGAAGAGCACACGGAGGCTCTTGCATCCAGCCTCGGGGAGATCCGCAGGATGATCAAGAAAGACGCGGTCGCAGGATTCGAAGGAGATCCCGCTGCGGACAGCGTATATGAGATCATACTTGCATACCCTGGGATCAAAGCTATAGCTGTTAACAGAACGGCTCATTTTCTATATAAGCGCCATGTGCCGCTCATTCCAAGGCTTATGGCTGAGTCCATCCACCAGAAAACAGGAATAGACATCCATCCAGGGGCATCCATCGGAGAGAGCTTCTTCATAGATCACGGAACAGGCGCCTCAATCGGAGAGACCGCTGTCATCGGGAACGGGGTGAGGATCTACCAGGGAGTCGCGATAGGCGCATTCTCCGAATCGAGCAGAATCAAAGGCAAGACAAAACGCCATCCGACAATCGGGGATGACGTTATAATCTATCCGAATGCCTCTATCCTCGGGGATATCACTGTTGGAAGCGGATCGGTAATAGTATCCAACACCCTTGTCACTGAGAATATTCCTGAAAACAGCCTTGTCATGCCATCGGAGGCAGGGATATCGATCAGACCTTTATGATCACCGGATCGATGCTGGAAAGGATGCCTTCATAGATCATGCCACGGACAGGGATTTTGCCATCAGGAAGACTTACAGAGCCCTTCAGATAGTTTCCCGTAGTCCCCTCGCTTCCATTCTCTACAAGAATCTCGATCTTCTTACCTTTCTGCCGTTCAAGATATCTTCTTGAATGAACAGCGGAAAGCTTTCTCAGGATCTCAGCTCTCTCATCGCGCACTCTCTCCTCTGCCCTGTTCTTCATCCCATAGAGCGGAGTACCGGGACGTGGAGAGTAAGGGAATACATGCATTGCAGAAAAATCATTCCTTTCAAGGAAGTTATATGTCTCCATGAATTCCTCATTTCCCTCGCCTGGGAGTCCTGCAATTACATCGCATGCGATGAATGGATCATCCTTTGCACTCCTCATGCGTTCTATGATGTGTTCGACATGATCAATGGAATATCGCCTTGAGGCAATTGCAAGAACCTTTTCCGATGCGGACTGGATAGGTATATGGAAGTGCGGCTGCATACGGCGATCGGCAAGGGTATCGAGAAGACGATCATCCACATGATCCGGTTCCATCGAGGAAAGGCGGAGCCTCATGCCGCTTCCTAGCGCACCAAGAAGTTTCTCAATAAGTCCACCAAGCCCCTCGCCATCATGATCATACATTGTGAGATTGACTCCGGTAAGCATGATCTCATGGAAACCCCTGGCCTCTATATCCAGAGCTCTCCGGACGACAGCATCTGGAGAAAGCGAGACAGAAGGACCGCGCGCAACTGTCGTGCGGCAGTACCCGCAGCAGTTGTCACAGCCATCCTGGATCTTGAGATACGCCCTCGAGTGATACTGGAACGAGGATGCATCAAAAGCAAAGATATCGGTACAGCGCTCTGTGAATGTACCGATTGCTTCTTTAAGGGACATCCCTGAAGAGATAGCTGCAGCCAGATGCGATGGGAGAGACAGAAGCGATGCCTTCTCCTTCAGTGAGAAGACAGTCACCTTTCCCGATAAGGATCTCACCTCATCACTCTCAAGCTCCGCATAGCATCCAGTCACGATCACCTCGGAGCGCTCTGCGAACTTCCTGATCATCCTTCTGGCCTTCTGCTCAGCCTTCGCCGTTACTGTACAGGAATTCACAATCACGAGATCCGCTTCATTCCATGGAGATAGCACGAATCCATTCCTCTGGAATCTTTCTGCGATTGCTTCGCTCTCAGCCTGATTCAGGCGGCACCCAAGCGTATAGATATATACGTTCAATCCTCTTCCTCCCTTCTCAGGGCATTCAGGACCTTCTCTACCGCGACCTGCAAAGACAGTCTCATCTCCTTTGCATATGGGTTGAAGCGCTGAAGATCATAGAAAAGCTGCACTGGATCATTGCAGGTCTGCTCGACTATTGTCATAAGGGATCTGTAGCCCTGTGTCGCGATCGGTGTGGGCTTCATTCCCATTGCAGAGAGCGTTCTTCCTACAAAATGGGTGACTCCCTGGGAATATGCAGCTTCCTCATCATGCTCCTCAGCACTCATCTCAAGCACATCCAGATCCATTCGCTGGAACAGGGCTTTGACGGATCTGTACCGCTCATCCTCTGCGGGAGAGATCGGGCACATGACAATCGGAAGACCTTTCACTCCGTTCCGCCCGGAATCAGGGCCGAACATAGGATGGGTTGCTATCATGAACCTGTCAGAAGGAATATTCTCCCTCATCCAGCGCCGGGGAAGGATCTTCACGGAACAGGTATCCATTACGACCGTATCCTTTCCGATCCTGCTGCCGACACGCTTGAGAACACTCTCGAAAGAGGATATCGAAACAGCGAAAAAGAGATACTGCGAAGTGAGGATCTCCTCCTCAGAGCCTCTTGCGACTCCAGGCGGAAGCGGATGCTCACTCCTTGAATAAGCCTTGACATTACACCCTGCTTCAGCAAGGCACGATGCCCAGAACGTTCCGAAACGCCCCAGGCCGTAAACTCCTACGTCCATGCTGAAAGAATAGATTGTTCAATCTTCCTTTGCAAGAACAGAAGAAGTCGCGATAACATCAGCCCCAGTCGAAAGAACATTCTCTATGATCACATCCCCGGCCGTCACAGGTGCGGATACAGAGGCCTTCCTGATCTCATCCATTACAGGGAATATCATGGCACGGGGAATCGGAGAGGACAGTCGCACGCTTACGATCTCCCTTTCACCACCCTCGACGATCACAGACGACGCTATTGTCCTTTTCGGGTCACGGATTTCATTCGTTATCCATTCCCTGCCGCGCTGGCATCCATTGCCATTTACTTCAAGATCCCCAGCAGAGGACCAAGACACCTCGATCTCACAGCTTTTCGGGCATACTATGCATGTATATCGCTTCATATGATTGAAACCTCTATATCCTCACTGCCAGAGGCGGCATCTGAATGGACAGTGATCATCTGGCTTGGGATCACAAGCGGGAAGAAATGCCAGCCAAGGACCTTTTCCCCCTGTCTTATCTCAACCTTTCTGTTCCGCTCCCGCCTGCAGGCCCTGAGCGATACAGTGAAAGGACCATTTCCGGAAACACGCATCGGAACGACATGGGAAACGCCATTTGCTGCTGCGACTCTGATATTCCCTCCTGTATCGAGCTTACCCTCTATATACAGAGCAGCATTCTCGGCCGCAGCCTCAGCCTCTGCAGAGGCATAGTCAGCAAGATCATGGACGTGAAGCATGTTGCCTGCGGAGAATATGCCGGGAACCGATGTCATATAATGCTCATCTACCGATGCACCACCTGTCACAGGATCGATAATCACCCCCGCCCGTTCCAGTATCGTATTGTCAGGGATAAGACCGACAGAAAGGATCAGGGTATCGCAGGGATAGTACTTCTCCGTTCCGGCTTTCGGCTTATGCGTAATACTGTCAACCTCGCTTACCGTCACACCTTCGATACGCTCTTTCCCATGGATTTCCGTAACTGTATGATTCAGATAGAGCGGAATCGAATAATCATCAAGGCACTGCACAATATTCCTCTCAAGTCCATTCGGATGATCCTGCAGTTCGAATACAGCGGAGACCTCTGCCCCTTCGAGCGTAAGACGCCTTGCCATTATCAGTCCTATATCACCACTCCCAAGGATGACGGCTTTCCGTCCAGGCATACGGTTATACAGATTCATATAAGCCTGCGCTGTTCCGGCAGTATATACGCCAGCAGGCCTCTCTCCGGGTATCATTATAGCCCCACGCGACCGCTCACGGCATCCTGCAGCAGCGATTATTGCTCCAGCTTTGATGATCTCAGTACCACGCGCTGAAGCAACGGTCAGCACTCTGTCTCTTCCGATATCAATCACAGAAGATCCCGTTCTGCACTCTATGCCCCTCTTTCCTATCTCTTCAAGAAGCCTCGATGCATACTCAGGTCCGGATATGCTCTCGCCATAGCGCTCAAGACCGAATCCATCATGGATGCACTGTCTAAGGATGCCCCCTCCGCTATTCTCCCTCTCAAGAATCAGAATATCCCTGACGCCAAGCTCATCAAGCCTTATCGCAGCAGCAAGTCCAGCAGGTCCTGCTCCAATGATGACAATCCCTCTATTTTCCATTGCCGTTCCTCATCTTCCCTGAAAGGATCCAGGAATCCGGGCCCATATAGCGTATATCCTCAGCCCTCAGGCCGCATTCGCGCTCAATAAGCTTCTCAATCTTCATATGGCAAAATCCAGCCTGACAGCGGCCCATCATCGCACGGGTCCTGTACTTTATGCCTGAAAGAGTATGCACACCCAATGGGTTATGTATTGCTCTGACAATCTCCTCCTCCGTCACATTCTCACATGAGCAGACAAGGGTCTTATCAGCTGCATCATCGAAACGCATCGGCTTGTCATGATGACCATTCCAGACATCCTTTGAATGGAATGCCGTCCGTTCAAGAATCATCTCCGAAACCATTCTGCCTATCGGAACAGCTGCAGTAAGGCCTGGGGATTCAATTCCGATAAGATTGACAGCCCTGTCATCGATATCATCCCGGATCTCTATCCTGAAGTCCTGTATGCGTCCTTTGTCATCGACCCATTTGGGCAGGATTCCCGAGAATGTCCTGATCACATCCTTTCTGCTGATATGAGGCCAAAGCGTCGATGCGCTCTCCCTCAGATACTCCATCCTATCGCCAGGAACACCATAGTATGAGAAATCATCGGTGTTTACAGCATCAGGACCTACCGTGACGTTGCCATCGACTGTCGGGGTCACATGGATTCCCATATACGTATTGGATGGGACGGGATAAACAGGCATTGGGAGAAGAGGTCCCAGGGTCTTATCAAGAACCAGGTAATTTCCCTTGCTGCCTATGACCTTATAACCGGTGATGCCAAGCATATCGGAGATGGTTTTGGCTCCAAGACCTGCTGCATTAACGACCCATTCCGCTTCAAATACGTCATCACCTGCTGTGACTATATGAATGCCGTTCCTTCTTTCGATTGACACAACCTTATGGGAAAGAAAGTAGCTGACGCCATTCTCATGGGCGTTCTCCGCGATATGTATTGTGTAGAGGAATGGATCGAGTATACCGGAATTCTCAGAGAACATGGCAAACGATCCTATTACAGCAGGAACCAGTTCATGGAGCCTCTTCCCATCAATCATCGAAAGACCTGAAGCCCCATTGTCATATCCCTGCCTGATTGTATTCTCAAGAGTCCTCATATCCTCATCGGTATTGCCGACCAGGACCTTTCCGCAGCGTATGAAAGGAAAGCCCAGATCCTCAGAAAGATCTCCCATCATCCTGTTTCCCTCTACGCAGAGCTTAGCTTTCAGACTTCCCCTATCATAGGCAAAACCACCATGGACAACAGCAGAGTTCCTTCCGCTTGTCTCATCGACAACATCTGAATTCTTTTCCAGAACTGCAATCGCGGCATTCGTTCTCGACAGCTCCCGTGCAATTGAGCTTCCGACAACCCCGCCACCGATCACGACAATGTCAAAACGATAGCGCATCATTCCTCCCTGATATATGATACAGCAGAAAGCAACCAGAGTTCCATTTAATTTACAGAATGAAAAATCTTTCCCTGTCCCTCCGTCTATTGCATCAACGATGGTAAAGTAAAAGAATGCAGGAATATGGGAGCAAGAGATAGATGAACAGCGGAAAAACAGAGATATTCTCCGAGATGCCAGTGGCAAAAGCAGTACTTACCCTGGCAATACCAACTGTTATCAGTCAGCTGATCACTGTCATCTACAATATGGCTGATACATTCTTCATAGGACAGCTTAATGACCCGCTTCAGGTTGCCGCGGCAACGATCTCTATGCCCATTTTTGTCTTTCTGACAGCCTTTGCCAATCTTTTCGGCATCGGAGGCTCCAGCATGATAGCCCGCAGTCTCGGACGCGGAGACAAGGCTGCAGCAAGGCACGCATCCTCCTTCTCCATATGGACAGGAGCCATTGTCTCAATACTGTACGGAATCATCATAGTCCTCTCGGAACCCTTTATTTTCCCGATTCTCGGAGCCGATGCAGAAACCTGGGGTTACTGCCATCAATATGTCTTCTGGACGATCGGAATCGGAGCGCTTCCTACAGTGATGAACGCAGAACTTGCTCATCTGATCAGAGCAGAGGGCTATTCGAAGCAGGCAGGAGCTGGAATGGCTGCTGGAGGCATACTCAATATAATCCTTGATCCTATCTTCATATTCGGATTCGGCATGGAGATCAGAGGCGCAGCAATCGCGACAATGCTCTCGAACCTCATCGCAACCTGCTACTTCATCCTGTTCATACGTTCAATAAGGGATAATTCATCAATAACATTCTCTCCATCGGCATATTCACTTGGAAACGGAGTGCCGGGAGAGATAATCGCAGTGGGGCTTCCCGGATTCATAATGACACTGATGGGCACGATATCGAATACTGTGCTCAACCACATTGTGGCAGGCTACTCGAACAGCGCAATTGCCGGGATGGGAATAGCGAAGAAGATAGACTCCCTTGCCTACGCCATCGGACAGGGGATATCGCAGGGACTTGTTCCTCTCATAGGCTATAACTACTCGTCCGGGAACAGAAAGCGGATGAAGGATTCAATCAGGATATCATTTACGCTGAGCCTTGCTGCGGCCTTTATTTCGACCACGCTGCTGTTTGCCATGGCAGAGCCGGTGTCATACTTCTTCATAGATGATGAGGAGACCGCTCTATATGGCATGAAATTCCTTAGAATAATCGCGCTGGCATGTCCTTCGACAATGATCAATTTCATGATCATATCGCTTTTCCAGGCAATGGGAAGGAAAATCCAGCCATTCGTACTCTCTTTCCTGAGAAAAGGAAGCCTTGATGTACTGCTAATGCTTCCACTCAGTTTCTTCTTCGGTCTGGATGGAATAGCATGGGCAACCCCGGCTGCAGACTGGACCGCTCTGATAATAGCAATAGCATTGTTCATTCATTTCATGAAAGCTGCAAAGGAATAAACACAAAGAGCGGCCGAAGCCGCTCCTTAAAGGGACCGCATATCACTCACTTCACAGGGTATTTGTCAGCCAGATATGCCATGAATACCTCGTTGAGCATCGCTCCCTCTGAAAGAACATTTCCGAACATCGTATATCCGTCTCCGCCTGCTGCCATGAAATCGTTCGTTGCAACTTTATAGAGCGTTGACGTATCATTCCTGTCCAGCTCTTCTCCATTCAGCAGGACTTTGTCAATTCTGGATCCTGCGGGTGCTGCTTCGGAGTAGACGACGCTGAGATCAGTCTGGCTGAATGCCCCATTCTGCTCCGGAAGCAAAGAATAACCATGCTCAAGAGCCGCATACACATCAGCTGGGGTGATTGAGCATACTGTGATGATATTCGTAAAAGGCAGGACATCATTGACATCCCCTATAGTTACAGTACCTGCGGAAAGCGATGCTCTTATTCCTCCTCCATTCATGATCGTGAAATCTGCCCCTGATTCAGCTGTCATGGCTTCGCAGATAAGCTTTGAGAGATTTGTCTTCTTTGTCCTTACATCAGCTCTTTCCCCATTGAGATCCATAGGGATATCCGCAATAACCACCCCGAATCTCTCATCCAGCTCAGTCTGCTTTTCCTCGACATAGGCATCAATCTCCGGATCAGAAGGAATGGACGTCACTCCCAGGGAAGCGAACAACTCACTTGATGATGGATCAATCACGGCTTCAGCCGGGATTAGGAATACATCCGAGATCTCTGCCTTGCCATCATCCACATGTATCTGCACAACACCAAGATTCTGGAGATAGTTGCCTGTAGAAGTTATGACAGTTCCATTTACAGTCTCGCCTCCATCCATAACGGTATGGCTGTGCCCATCTATGAAAAGATCGATTCCATCAAGATTCCGGCATACCGATTCACTTGTAATGCCGCTCTCGCCATCAGGAACAACCCCAAGATGACCAAGCACTACGACAAAGTCAGAAAGCTCATTGGCAAGATCTATAGCATACTGAGCATTCTCGATAACAGCATCATTCAGGAAATCCAGGCCAATGGTATTATCCGGATGGGACTTTGTCTTCGTATCAGGTGTTGTAAGTCCGATGACACACACCTTGAAACCATTGAAATCATAGATCTGATAAGGCTGGAAAATCAGATAGCCATCCTCATCTGTGATATTCGCAGACAGGATGCGATATGATGCGTTATCATCGGCCCATGCCGCAATAGCCTCAAGCTTCTCTGCACCATAGTTGAAATCATGATTGCCAGGAGCAACAGCATCATATCCAAGCATATTCAGGATCTCCGCAACAGACTCCCCCTCGAATATGTTGGCAAGATTCGTTCCATGGAAAACATCCCCAGCATCAAGAAGGAGGATGTTATCGGTTATCGAACGGGTCATCTTCAGAAGAGTCGAAAGCTTTGAATACCCCATGCTTCCATCCTCTCCTTCCGTGATCCTTCCATGCACATCATTCGTATGGACAATGAAAAGATCAAACTCATCGTCTCCCTGTGCATTCTTTATGATTGGCTCAATACCGAATGGATAGGATACAGACTCGGCAGAAACAACTTCCACCGGCTCTGCAATCACAGGCTCCGGCTCTGCTGCAGGCTCTGTCTTCTCAGGAGCTGAGAGCGCCATCACATATGCCGTTATATCCTGGAACATCGGCTGCACATATGACCTTGCTGTCTCTCTGTCCACAGAGGATGGGAGGTTTATCCTTGCGCCTCCATCGATGAAGCTGTATGTGATGCCATCGAGCATGGATCCGTACTTCTCAGTCTCATAGGCGAAGAATGCAGCAGCATCCCCGTCTGTTACGATCGAAGGATAGAGAAGATCGACATAGCCATCTGCAACTACGAATGTCAGCTC
>CALXKS010000076.1 GCA_944389015.1 uncultured Spirochaetaceae bacterium | reverse complement strand
GATGCTTGGTCTTCAGAAAGGCGAGGCCAATGGACTTCAGAGGGGTCGGCAGGAAGTTGCCAGAAGCATGGTGAGAGACGGTTCTATTCCGCTTTCCAAGATTGCTGAGTTCTCTGGGCTTACTATTGGTGAGATTGAGAGCATCAGGAATAGCATCCAGTCATGATTTCTATGGAAAGGGGACTTCAGATAATGCTTCTGAAGCTCCCCCATCCTATTCGGGCTATGGCAATGCAAATGAGCCACTCAACGCTCAGCAATAGGAACAACGGTCATAGCCTCTGGACCTGAATAAATCTGCCTTGGACGTCCTATCTTCTGATATGGATCGTGTCTCCACTCAAGGTAATGGGCAATCCATCCTGGCAGGCGCCCCATGGCGAACAGTACAGTGAACATAGATACTGGGATTCCCATCATGTGGAATGTGATACCTGTATAGAAATCGACATTCGGATAGAGATTGCGCTCGATGAAATAATCATCATGAGTTGCTCTCTCCTCCAGTTCAAGCGCAATATCCAGAAGCTCATCGATAACACCGGAGGCTTCCATAACGGACTTTGAAAGATCCTTGGCAATCTTTGCACGGGGATCGAATGTTTTGTACACTCTATGCCCAAAACCGAAAAGACGGAAAGGCTCTGTCTTTGATTTAGCCTTCTCGATTACAGTATCGATTGATAAACCTTCATTCTTTATCTTCTGAAGCATATCCATAACAGCCTGATTCGCACCACCATGCTTTGATCCCCAGAGGGCGCAGACTCCGGCAGTGACAGATGCATAGAGATTCGCATCGGACGACCCCACAAGACGGACAGCGCTTGTCGAGCAGTTCTGCTCATGATCTGCATGGAGAATCAGAAGTTTGTTGAGCGCATTGACATGTATCGGAGAAGGCAGATAGTTGTTGACAGATGTATGGAACATCATATTCAGGAAGTTTGCGCAATATGAATAGTTATACTGCGGCTCCACAAAATCCCACCCCTTCATCTGCCGATATGTAAATGCCGCTATTGTTCTCATCTTCGAGAGAAGTCTTGTGACTGTCAGGTCAAGATTCTCCTCCGGATCCTTATCCTCAAGCTCTGGATAGAATGCAGAAAGAGAAGCAACCATTGCTGCAAGTATCCCCATCGGATGCCCATCATGAGGATATGCTCTGAAGAAATCCCTCATATTCACATGGAGAAGCGAATTCTCATTCAGCAGCTTCTGATAACCGATTCGCTCCTCTGCTGTAGGAAGTTTTCCCTTGATCAGGAGGTATGCGACTTCAATGAAATCACAGTTTGCCACAAGATCGGCGATATCATACCCGCGATATCTCAATATCCCCTTCTCTCCATTGATGTAGCAGATAGAGGACATGCAGGATCCGGTATTCACATAGCCCGGATCATATGTTATATATCCGGTCTCCTTTCTCAGGGCAGTTATGTCAATGGATTTCTCCCCCATGCTATCAGTAATGATATCTGCATGGTATTCCCTTCCTCCGGATAATCTTATCAGAGCTGCATCCTTCTCTCTTACCATAGAAACCCTCCAGATGGTACAGTTTCTGGTACTTTATCATGTAATGGCCATTAATTCCATCAGAGAGCAGAAAGGCCGCCCTGAGGCAGCCTTTCCAACCATAGTCAAGCAAGGGGCTATCAGCTGATAGCCTTGAGGATGAAATCAACAACAAACAGGATTGATGCACCTGCGATGATAGGATGGATTTCCCTTCCCTTGCCTGTGAAGATCTTTGCGATGCAGTACATAATGAAGCCTGCCGCAATACCATTTGTGATTCCATAGGTGAAACTCATGATCGCAACTGTGAAGAAAGCAGGAACAGCATCCTCGAACTTCTTCCACTCGATCTCTGCAAATGGCTCAACCATCAGGATACCGACAACAATGAGAGCCGGAGATGTCGCAGCTCCTGGCACCATTCCGATAAGTCCTGAGAATGGAAGACAGATAAGGAACATTATTGCTGTCACAAGGCTGGTAAGACCTGTACGTCCACCTGCTGCGATACCTGCAGAACTCTCGACGAATGTTGTTGCATTGCTTGTTCCGAAGCATGCACCGATGCTTGTAGCGACGCTATCTGCGACAAGGGCCTTATCGAGGCGGCTCTTGAAGCCTGAGCCCTCAAGCGCTTTCTCATCCTCTGCATCGAAGATATGGCTCTTACGGCCTGTTCCAATGAATGTTCCGATTGAGTCGAATGTATCGGAAAGGCTCATTGAGAATATCGTGACGATGACAAACGGGATCTTCACCGGATCAGAGAACAATGAACCGAACCCTGGAGTTCCGAAGAAGCTGAATGCGACTTCCTTGAATCCTTCCATCGTCTCGCTTCCTGAGAATATGGTCTCTGGCAGCTGCGTGACTCCCATTGGTATGCCGATTATGGTCGCTGCAACTATTCCTATGAGCATTGCACCCTTTACCTTCATTATCATGAGGATGACAATTATAAGAAGACCAATGACAGCAAGCAGAAGATGAGGCTGGTTGAATGGCTGCATTCCAGGAGTTACGCTCGGGTAGGCACCTGTGAATGAAACAAGACCTGCATTATTCAGTCCAAGATATGCAATGAAGAGGCCTATTCCTCCACCGATGGCATTCTGAAGGCTCTCAGGAATTGACTTTACGATTGACTTACGAAGCTTTGTGACGGTGATGATGATATTTATCACACCGCAGATGAATACCATTGCAAGAGCTTCCTGCCATACGAACCCGCCTGCAAGACAGATTGTATAAGTGAACAGAGCATTCAATCCCATTCCAGGTGCAACCGCATATGGAACATTGGCAAACAAGGCCATGACAAGAGTTCCAATCGCAGCTGCAAGACATGTAGCAACAAACACTCCATGCCAGCTCATTCCGGTCTCTGCCAGCATATTCGGGTTGACGAATATGATGTAGGCCATCGTAAAGAACGTTGTAAGACCGGCTACAATCTCGGTTTTTACATTCGTTCCCTTCTCTCTCAGACAGAAGAAATCGTTCATAAATTCTCCTCCATGCATCTGAATGAATAATCGGAATCTGCACTGCAATGCACAGAGCAGCCCATTCAATTTAACCATAAACATTATAGGAGCGTATCCCGATGCGTGCAAATTATTTCAGGCTTGGTGAATTGTGGTGGAGAATGATTTCATTTGCATCGGCAGACAAAGGGGATTACCCTGTTAAAAGGAGGAGAATCATGGATAAGAAAACAGCTTCCCTGCTCATCGATACCGCTCTTGGCAGAATAGAATGCGATACAGTAATACGCAATGCGAAGGTCGTGGATGTATTCAGCAGGAATACATTTGATTCAGATGTATATGTGATCAATGGCCTTATTGCTGGATTTGGAGGAAAAGCCAGAGCAGGAAAAGAGATCGATGCCGGCGGAATGTATCTGATACCAGGCTTCATAGATGCTCATTGCCACATCGAAAGCTCCCATCTTTCTCCTTCCGAGTTCTCAGATGCAGTGATTCCAAGAGGTACGACAACTGTAATTGCGGATCCTCATGAAATCTGCAATGTGGCAGGACTTGATGGAATGGAATACATGCTCAGAGCCTCTGAGAATATTCCGCTATCAGTATTCCTTATGTTCCCATCATGCGTTCCTGCAACGCCTTTCGAGCACTCCGGGGCAATCCTCAATGCAGAGGAAATAGGAAAATACATAGACCATCCTAGGGTGCTTGGACTCGGGGAGATGATGAACTATCCGGGCGTTGCATCCCATGATGAGACGGTCATGGACAAACTTGAGGAAGCATATTCACGGAAAAAGAATATCGATGGCCATATCCCTTCGATAACAGGAGATGGCCTTGATGCATATACAGCTGCTGGGATCACGACAGATCATGAATGCGAAACTCCGGAAGAACTGAGAGAGAAAGTACGCAAAGGAATGTACATAATGCTGAGGCAGGGAACGGCCTGCCGCAATGTGCTCCAGCTGCTTCCAGGAGTGGACGAAAGAAATTCATCCAGGATTCTCTTCTGTACAGATGACAAACAACCCCAGACGATTGTCAGCTGCGGTCATGTGAATGAAGGGGTGAATATAGCAATACAGAATGGACTGGATCCCATAACAGCGATATCAGCAGCTACGCTCAATGCATCAATCTGCTATGGACTGAGTGACAGAGGGGCAATTGCCCCGGGACGCCGTGCCGACTTCTTCCTTGCATCTTCAATAGATAAAGGCGTAATCCCGGAAAAGGTATTCATACTTGGAAGAATGGAGGCCGAAAAAGGTAAAATACTCCGCAAAGCTCCTCACACCGAGCCGGAAAAAGTCGCAGGCAGGATGGATGTAAGGGATTTCTCAGAGAAAAAGCTATCTCTCAAGCCTGGCTCAGACCATGTGAAAGTCATCGATATCATCCCGGGAGGAGTTGTCACAGGAAGCGGAGAAGCATACATCAGAAGAGATGGCAATGGAGAATGGGTGCATGAAGATGACAAGGATATTCTGAAGCTCGCTGTCATCGAAAGACATCATGGAACAGGCAATGCTGCAACAGCACTCATCCGGGGCTATGGAATGAAGCATGGAGCAATCGCAACATCAATCGCTCATGATTCACACAACATCATCGCAATCGGAGACAATGATGCAGATATGGCGACTGCAGTAAGAAAGCTGATTGAGATAGGCGGTGGCATAACCATGTTCAGGGATGGACACGAACTTGGAACGCATAGGCTTGAGATTGCAGGTCTTATGACGGACCTGACACTTGAAGAGGTCACAGAATGTCTTGATGAAATGCATAAGACAGCCTATGAGGATCTCCATGTCTCAAAGGATATTGATCCATTCATGACTCTCTGCTTCATGGCGCTCCCTGTCATACCATCACTGAAGCTGACAGACTGCGGGCTCTTTGATGTCGATGCTTTTGCATTTACAGAGATGGCTCTGAAAGACTGAATACCGACAGAACTATGGCAGAAAAGGCTCTGGCATGCATTGGACAGGAGCATCGGAAAGCCAAGGGAATGCCAGCTTCAGCATGTAGTAGATGGAGTTCTGATCAAAAAACGGAATTGCTCTCATAACGAGTGTTCCTATCTCTCGTCCCGGAACTTCTAGACAATATGAAGTGACCTCCTTGGTTTTGCAGAAGACGTGAATTCGGCTGCATACTGAGGAAAGAAAAGATTCAACAGCATGTGCAGCCTTAGCACATGCAAGATGGAGGTCACTATGGAAA
>CALXKS010000075.1 GCA_944389015.1 uncultured Spirochaetaceae bacterium | reverse complement strand
CCCGTTCCCATCCCGAACACGGAAGTAAAACGCCCTCGCGCCGATGGTACTGCGGCTCGTCCGCGGGAGAGTAGGTCGCCGCCAGGTTCTTTTTTTGATTTTCCACCCCTCTTTTTGAGGGGTTTCTTTTATATAATGCCTTGCTCTGGAAGAAAATCCGGAAAGGGCTGTTCCAAATTCCTTAAACGTTATATATTCTCTCCGGTATGATTACAAAGAACGAATCAATCAGGAATATTGCTATCATTGCGCATGTTGATCATGGAAAGACAACCCTTGTGGATGCGCTTTTCCATCAGAGCGGTCTTGAGGGAAAAGGACTTGATGTCGATAGGATCATGGATAGTGGTGCAATCGAGAGGGAACGCGGTATCACAATCAGCGCAAAGAACTGCGCTATACACTGGAAAGGTGTGAAGATCAATATCATAGACACCCCGGGACATGCTGATTTCGGAGGAGAAGTCGAGAGAGGTCTGTCTATGGTTGATGGTGCTGTCCTCCTTGTAGATGCAGCGGAAGGCCCTCTTCCGCAGACAAGATTCGTTCTTGAGAAAGCTCTCCTGAAGAACCTTCCGCTCATTGTAGTCATAAACAAGATCGACAGGGCTGATGCGCGTCCTGATGAGGTCCTGAATGAAGTATATGATCTTCTTCTGGAGCTTTCTCCCGATGAGAGGATGCTCGAGGTCCCTGTATTCTATGCAAATGGAAGAGAGGGCCGCTGCGGTACCTCGATCGATGATATCAAAGGGAATATGCATCAGCTTCTTGATGCGATCCTCAGCGAGATTCCTGCTCCCCATTATGATGATCAGGAACCGTTCCAGATGCTCGTATCCGATCTCTCATACTCTGACTTCCTGGGCCGTCTTGCAGTCGGAAAGGTCATAAACGGATCCGCTGCGACGAATGATTCGCTCGTCTGTGTCAAGGAGGATTCCGTCGAGCCCCTCAGAGTAACGCGCATACAGGCATATAATGGCCCTGTCTTCTCGGATGTGCCTAAGGCTGAGCCCGGGGATATCATAGTGCTTGCAGGAGTGAATGATGTATCGATCGGCGATACGATCTGCACGAAGGATGAGATCAAGGCACTTGAGCGTATTGAGGTCGATGAGCCTACTGTCTCCATGCTCTTCTCCAAGAATATCTCCCCCCTGGCCGGAAAGGAAGGCAAGGCTGTGACAAGCGCAAAGATCTGGGAGCGCCTTGAGAAGGAAGCATTGAGGAATGTATCAATACGCATCGAGAAGAATCCTGATGATACATTCACTGTGAAGGGCCGTGGAGAGTTCCAGATGGCCATTATAGCCGAGGAGATGAGAAGAGAAGGCTTTGAGTTCTGCGTCGGAAGGCCGAAGGTCATATTCCATACAGATGAGAATGGAAGGAAGACGGAGCCGATAGAGGCCCTTCTGATTGACTGCCCTGAGGAGTTCTCCGGAACGGTGATGGAGAAGCTCGGGAAGCGGAAGGCTGTCATGAGCGATATAACGTATACAGCAGGAAACAGGGTGAAGATGAGATTCGATATCCCTGCCAGAGGGCTCATAGGCTTCAGAGATGAGTTCCTGACGGACACGAAGGGCTTCGGCATAATGAATACCTACCTGAAGGGATACGAGCCCTACAGAGGCGATTTCCCCGACAGGCTCTCTGGCTCGCTTATTTCGGACAGGGCAGGCAATGCTGTTGCCTATGGCATATGGGAGCTTGAGGACAGAGGCCGGTTCTTCATAGTTCCTGGCGATCCTGTCTATGAAGGGGAGATCGTAGGAGAGCGCAACAGGGAAGGTGATCTCATGCTCAATCCCACAAGAACAAAGAAGCTTACGAATCTCAGGGCTGCCGGAAAGGATGAGGCAGTATCCCTGACACCTGTGATGAAACCGACTCTGGAGCAGGCTATACAGTTCATCAAGGAGGATGAGCTTGTGGAGGTCACTCCGCTGTCGATAAGAATGTGCAAGAAGGTGCTGGATACCCAGCAGCGGAAGATTCTCCAGTCAAGGGGCGAGATTCCCTCATATCTTCTGAAATGATCTATCAGAAGATATCGAGGAAGATCGGCGCATGGTCTGAGCCCATGACAGTGCTGAATATTCCAGCATCTCCCATTTCCGGTACAAGATCCTCCGATACAAGGAAGTAGTCTATGCGCCATCCTGCATTCTTCTCGCGCGCATGGAACATATAGCTCCACCAGGTATATGCTCCTGCAAGATCCGGGTAGAAATAGCGGAATGAATCAGTCATGCCTGCTGCGATAAGCCTTTCAAAGCTCTCTCTTTCCTGTCTGGAATAGCCTGCATGACCCTCATTGGGCTTTGGATTCTTAAGGTCTATCGGTGTTCTGGCAACATTGAGATCCCCTGTGAGTATCACTCCTTTTTCTCTTCTCAATGATGTGACATGGTTACGTAGGGCAGTATCGAAAGAGAGGCGGAAATCAATCCTCTTCAGCTCTTCCTGGCTGTTCGGCACATATGTGTTTATGAAGAAGAACTCAGGGTATTCAAGAGTAATCACGCGGCCCTCATGATTGAATGCATCATCATCGAGACCGTACGATACGGAGAGTGGTTCCTGCTTTGAATAGACAGCTGTACCGCTGTACCCCTTCCTGTCAGCAAAGCTGAAGAAGGATGAATATCCCGGAAGCTCCGCGCTGATGCTGCCCTCGGATCCCTTTACCTCCTGAATGGCTATGATATCAGCTCCTGATGATAGGGCAAACTCGTTGAATCCTTTCTGAATGCAGGATCTCAGTCCATTGACATTCCAGCTTATCAATCTCATGTATTCATTCTAACTGAAGAAATCTATTCTGTCTTTATTGTATATTATAAAAATATTAAAAATCCGCACTCGGAATTATAAATTGAAATAAATAATAATTCTTTTTAATACAATATATCATATTATGTAATAATGAAAGTACTCTGATTTCATACTAATAGAAATCTTCTACAAAATTTTTATATAAATTATATATTATTCATTGAATTTCAATTTATTGTCATATTTTTTCATTTAAAAGATTGTGGTTTTGGATATTATGTCATATAATCGGCTTTAGTTTGGAGGACAGATGTCAAAGACTGTTGCGTTTCATCTTCAGAAGGGCGGAGTAGGCAAGACGACTATATCCGGCACCTTAGCCTGCCAGTCAGCGCTGGAAGGCCATAAAACGCTTGTCATTGACTGCGATCCCCAGGGAAACCTCTCTTCATGGTTTCTGAAAGATCCTCCAAAGTATGAGCTCTCAGATGTGCTTCAGGGCCGCTGTTATGTTGGCAATGCAATAGTTGTCGCTCCCGAATTAGAGAATCTCAGCATTCTTCCGACCTTTGGAATCGGGGGTACTCTCAAGAATTACAGCGAGACGAAGCTGGCTGAAGAGCCATTTATTCTCCAGGATCTGGTGAAGGAGGTCTCAGAGGAGTATGAGCATATCATACTTGATCTCTCACCGGGACTAGGGAGGCTGGAGCGATCCGCCTTGATTGCGAGCGATGAGATCGTCACGCCCATGACACCTGAGGTATTCAGTCTTGATGGGCTAGAGATATTCATAGATGAACTGGCAAAGCTGAAGAAGAACATGAGGGCTGCTGTAAAGCATAATAAGATCATCATAAATTCTTATGATGAAAGAATAAGACAGCATCGTGACATCTTCAGCGCAGCAGAGTCATCCGGACGGTTTCTTGTTTATAGGATTCCTGTTGATCCTTTGTTCAGGAAGGCACAGGAAGCGGGCAGAATCCCTCAGCTTTACAAAGTAAGGGGCAGGGGAATGAAGAATGCTACGCAGCAGGCGATTATGGATCTCGACAGCTGTATCTGGAGATAGGGGAAGAAGAAAATGGCATTGAGAAAGACAGAAGAAAATGTTAACGAGAGCCTCAGTGGAATCAAGGCAAAGCAGGTATTCTCCAACAAGGAGAAAAAGGTCCTTACGACATTCTCGATCGAACCGTCGTTCAAGGCAGAGCTTGAGACTCTCTTTTCCGATATGGGCCTTGGATGGGCCGCAGGAGTCAGGTTCGCTCTGAAGGAATTCCAGAAGAACCACGCAGAATAACCGATCATTCTGCAAAAGCCGGTGAGTACTGTGCCTCTTTGGATAAGAGAGGCACGGTTTTGTTTGTATTTTATATCAATATAAGAATGAATTTATAGTTTTCAATAGCATAACGATAGAGTAATCTTCATATTTCTATAATGATTTTGTATCAAAAAACCGAAAATACTCTGTAGATATTCAATTATTTTTATCTTTTCATCGTGTGTTTTGCTAGCAATTCCCTAAGCATTTCAGCCTGGGCTTTCTTTCTTTCCTCTGGGCTTATCTCCTCATTCCTGAAAAGCTCCGGAGGTATCTCCTCAAGAAGCCTGGATGGAATCGCGATCTTCTCCTCGCCTTCCTTTGTAATGATTGAATCTGAATAGTTGATGATGAGTTTCTCCCTGGCACGGGTTATCGCGACATAGAAAAGCCTTCTTTCCTCTTCGATGTTCTTCGGGTTTTCCTCAAGAGCACGCTGTGACGGGATGATTGAATCGTTGATTCCTGAGAGGTAGACGATCCTGAATTCAAGTCCTTTCGATGCATGCATGGTCATGAGATTGACCTTGTTGCCTTCATCATCCGATTCATCCCCGGCAAGAGTCACTGCATTTATGTAGTCCTTCATTGTGCTTCCCTGATTCTGGGAAATGTAGCGCCTTAGTCTTTCTGAGAGTATCTCAATTCCATGCATGCGGTAATCCACAGCCTTGGGATTATCGGGGAACTCTTCAGAGAGCATTGCCTCATAGCCTGTTTCTGAGACTATCCTCTCTATTATGTTCTCTGTATCAAGAGCTCTTTCCCAGGAGGATATCTTCTCAAGAAAGGCCTTCAGATTGCTTCTTGTGCTGTCCCTCAGTCCTGACGATTCCCCGGAAAGCTCTGAGATTGACTCAAAAAGGGAGATGTTCCTCTCATCGGCATGCTTCCTGAGCTTCTCCACGGTTGTACGGCCGATGCCGCGTCTGGGGGTATTGATAATCCTAAGAAGCGATGTGTCATCGCTCCTATTGAGAAGCACCTTGAGATAGCAGAGCATATCCCTGATCTCACGCCTGTCGAAAAAGCTCTGGCCACCTGAGATCCTCACAGGGATGTTCATCTCCGTGAATGTATTCTCAAGTTCTGTTATGAGCTGGTTGGTCCTTACAAGTACCCCGATATCCCCATATCTGAGATCGCGGATTTTCATATCATTCCTGATCTGCGCGCCGATCCAGCTGGCTTCCTCCCTGTTGGCCTTATGGCGCTTCATCGATATGGCAGCCCCGGTCCCTTCTTCCGTCCATAGCTTCTTATCCTTGCGTTCCGTATTGTGGACGATGAGGGCATTTGCCGCTTTGAGGATGTTTCCTGTTGATCTGTAGTTCCTCTCAAGCCTGAATTCCCTGCGCTCAGGGAAATCATGCTCGAACATCATTATATTCTGGTAGTTCGCGCCCCTCCATGAGTAGATTGACTGATCGTCATCGCCGACGACTGCGATGTTCCGGTACTTTGAAGCGATCATGGAGATGAAGCGGTACTGGAGAAGGGATGTATCCTGGAACTCATCGACCATTATGTAGCGGAATCTGTCCTGGACCTTCTCCAGGATCCAGGGCTTTTCCTCGAAGATCCTGATCGGAAGGAGTATGAGATCATCGAAATCGACGACATTGTAGGCCTTCTGCGTAAGCCTCCATTCATTGTAGATCTCAGCAATCGCTCCATCAGGGTTCTCCATTCTCTCCCTGCCTGTCTTGAGATTGCTGAAGAATGAGAGCAATGTGCGCACATTGTAATCCGGGATCTGATACCCGCAGGCCACGATGCAGTTCTTTATCAGAGCTTCGTTATCGTTGGTGTCGTAGATCGTGAAGTCGTTATGGTATCCGATATGCTGTATATATTGCTTGAGAAGTCCAAGCCCGAATGAATGGAAAGTCGATGCTGTCAGATCCTTGAGCTGTCTTCCCACCTGATCCTGTATCCTGTCCCGCATCTCCTTCGCGGCTTTATTGGTGAAGGTAAGTGCCAGTATGCTTCTCTCATCGATGCATTCCTCAAGCATATGCGCGATGCGGTATGTGATCATGCGTGTCTTGCCAGATCCTGCTCCTGCGATAATAAGAAGCGGCCCCTCGATCTGTGAGGCAGCCGCAGCCTGTTCCGTGTTCAGAACCGATGATAGCTCTGTCTTCAAGA
>CALXKS010000074.1 GCA_944389015.1 uncultured Spirochaetaceae bacterium | reverse complement strand
TTTCCGGACTCTTATCCGTTCCAAAAAGCGCACGACCTTGTGCCGCATCACAATTATATACCTTGGAAACTCAGGACCAAGTCTCATTCCTCGTGGTGAGGCCGGGGATTCATATATGTTTTATTTGTCCTCTGATTCCAAGTATGGGTCTTTACAGAATTGTGTGGGATTTAACCTATAAGGGCCTATCAGTGAAGCGAATTTGATTTTAAGGAAGATGTCCATGCAAACAAGGTAAGTGACTGATGCCAGGCCCCAAAGCCGTTCAGTTTCGTGTTTACTGAATATCACGATAACTTTCAAATCTATGTTTTATCTTCCATAGGGTTTCTTCCTTGCTCATGTTTCTTTTTGCAAGCTAAACATTATAGGATGAAACCTTTTACTGTCTCTATATTCTATCGATTTCTTCTTTTTCTCACATCCCACATATTTCTGTATAGAGCCAATAAAATGTTATAAACCATTCACAGGGATTTAAATCAAATCAAATAATAGTATAAACCCACTTTATTCATTTTAATAAATAAAATTATTTAACTTTCCCGATTTGTAATTTTATACAAATACCATTTGATGATTTGTTTATGGAGTCTAATGTTTCTTTGAAATCCCCCCAATATACTGTTTTCAGAAATTCATAATTGAAAAATGGAGGTAGAAGATGAAACGAAAGGCTTTAGTTATTGCGCTTATTCTGATGAGTGTATGTCTTTTTGCTGGAGGTTCGTCCGAGGGAGCAAGGGAGTTTTATTCCTATGCATCATTCAATACAGGTACATTTCAGTATATGTATGCAGCAGCCTTTTCTGGAGAACTGCAGAAAATCCATCCAGAGTACAATGTGACTGCTGAAGCTACTTCAAGTACCTCGGAAAATCTTGATCTTGTATATCGAGGTGAAGCTGTTTTTGCTTCTGCTTCTCCTGAAAAACTATATGCTGCCTATAATGGCGAGGGAAGTTATGCCGAGAGGGGGAAGCTTAATGCTGGTATAATGTGGAGTTACCAGAATCAGGTCACTTTGCTTTTCACTAAAGCTGATTCAGATATCAAAGGATTCCAGGATCTTGCAGGTAAGAAAGTATGTATAGGCGCAGCAGGTTCTTCAAATGAAACAAAGAATTGTTTCGTTCTTGATGCTTATGGATATCATAGGACAAGCAGTGATGCTTTTGAATTCGATGATGTGGATGTATTTGCGATAGATTATGGCGAAGGCGCAAGTGCTTTAGCCGATGGTTCTATTGATGCAATTATTGCTACTCAGCCGCTCCCCGAGCCAACTTTATATGAACTTGCACTTACAACAGACATTGCAGTTTTCCCGATTGATGAAGAAATGATGCCGCTTGTCAGAGAGAAATATGCTTGGATGTGGGATTCTGCTGTTCCTGCAAATAGTTATACAGGTCAGACGGAAGCACTGAAAACACTGGGAGATCCAAACTATGTTATTGCATCAATAGATGGCTTGTCTGAGGATGATGCATACATAATCACAAAGGCATATGTTGAGGAAATCCTGCCTGTTCTAGCAACTCAGTTTGATGTATGCAAGCCTTTCGCTGAAGATCCTTCTCTTCTTACAGCGAACTGGGTAATCCCTGGTCACCCAGGAGCTGTCAAATATTATACAGAGAAAGGATACAACTGCGATGTGGTAAAGCCATAATCATACATCTCAAAACGATAATACCCAGCTGCGGCCTCTGCTTTAGCAGCTGGGAAAACTGAGGAAAACAAATGAAAATAACCAAGATAGAAACAATTCCATTGAGGCTTCCTTTCCTGGATCCTTTCACAATAGCTTCGCCGTCTGATCGTTCAAGGGATTATGTTGATACTCTCATTATCAAGATTCATACGGATGAAGGTTTATTTGGTATAGGAGAAACTCAAGCTTGGAGAAGACAAGGTAGTGGTGAGCATCTTCCAAACCTAGTAAAGATCATAAAAGATATATTTGAGCCATTAATTCTAGGCAAATCCCCATTTCAGATTAATCAGATAATGGGAATGTGCGAGGCTGCTGTATATCATAGTCTCTACGCTCAGGCAGCAATAGGAGATGCATTATATGATCTGCAGGGTAAAATTCTTGGCATGCCTGTTTACCAGCTCCTTGGCGGAAAGTGCAGAGATCATATTGATGTTGGAATCTGTGTTCCGATTTTCAAGGATTCGAAAATAATGCTTGATAAAGCAGATGCATTTTTCGATAAGGGCTATAAGCATATCAGAATCAAGATCGGAATTGATCCTGAAGAAGATGTACGTAATGCGGAGATATTCAGGAAGCACTTTGGTGATAAGGTAACTCTGCGGGCTGATGCTAATGCTGGTCTTCATTATACGGAAGCTCTTAGGTTGCTGAAAAAACTTGAAGATTACGATTTTGATATGATAGAACAGCTTCTTCCTCTGTGGGATCTGGAAGGGATGGCTGATTTAGCACGACATGTCTGTACTCCTCTTTCTGTTGATGAGTCTGTAAGTACACCGGAATCCCTTCTTGATGTGATTAAGAGCAGAGCTGCAAGTATCGTTCAGACAAAGACAGGGAAGAATGGAGGTATTTTTTATACTAGGAAATTGTGGGATCTTGCCACTACAGGTTGTATGAGCATTTTCCCTGGAAATCACCCGACAACAAGTGTAGGATGTGCTGCCGTTACTCATCTTGCAGCTTCCTGGCCAGGACATATCATGGTTGGAGATTACCAGAATGCGATTGATGGTGTATTGGCGACAGATATAGTAAAGGAACCTCTTCATATCCATGATGGCATGATTGATATTCCGGAAGGTGATGGCCTTGGAATGGAATTAGATGAAGACAAGCTGAAGCTATATCGTGTTGACGAATAATCTATCTTCTAGGTTTAAGTTCCTAAGAAATTTATCTGGAGAGCTTATGGCAACAAATATTGAGAATAAAAGAGATAGCCTGAAAAAAAACATATTTTTGATTATCAGTTTATTGCTTGCTGCTTTCGTTGTTTATACATCTGCGACAAGTCCATTAAGTCCTATGCTGCAGCGATCGCTAATCCTTCTTGCAATGGTTTATATTTCGGTTCTTGCAAAACCGATGAAAGGAAAATATGGTCCTCTGATTGATGCGGTGATTGCTATTATAGCAACGATAACATTGGGATATATCATATTTTCATATAAGGATCTCCTTTACAGAAGCTCATTTGCACCTGTGACATTTGAGGTTATTCTTGGGGGTTTGCTGATTCTTGTATTTCTGGAATTAACTAGAAGGTGTATTGGTTGGCCTCTCGTTATTATCGCCGCTGTCTGTATTCTATATGCGGTTTTTGGAAGATATCTGCCACCTGCAATTGCTCATAAGGGTTATCCACTCTCAAGGGTCATTACAAGTCAATATATAACAAATGCAGGAATATTCGGGACAATGGTTGGCACACTCAGTACAACCATCGCTCCTTTCGTATTCTTTGGGTCTGTTTTGTCCGTTGTCGGTGTGGGTGAATTAATGGTTGATACCGCGATGGTAGTATCAAGAAACAGCAAGGGCGGTCCTGCCAAAATGGCAGTTATCGCCAGTGGTTTGTTTGGAATGGTATCCGGGTCATCTACATCGAATGTAGTTACGACAGGATGCACTACGATTCCTCTTATGAAAGATACTGGCTATGATCCTGATTTCGCAGGAGCAGTTGAGGCTGCGGCATCAACAGGAGGGCAGTTTATGCCACCTATCATGGGGGCTGCAGCATTCTTGATGTCTTATGTTACAGGTATCTCATATATTACTATTGCAATAGCAGCAATAATCCCTGCCATTTTCTATTTTGTATCGATCTTTATTGAAGTGGATTTAGAGGCTCGTCGGCTAGATTTAAAACCATTAGCTACAAAACTTGATAAAGGACATGTTTCTTCAATTCTGAAAAGATGTTACATGTTTATTCCTTTTGTTGTTCTTGTAATTTTGCTTATGCGTAATTGGTCTTGTGCCAAATCTGCAATAATAGCATCAGGGCTTTCTCTTGCTTTAGCATGTATAAATCCCAAAACAAGAATAAGCTGGAAGCTTATAAAAGAAATTTCCTTGAATTTTGCAAAGAGCATGGTATCTGTATCAATTGCTTGTGCGACAGCAGGTATTGTAATTGGTTCTTTGAATCTTACAGGCTCTACATTAAGACTTACCTATGCTTTTGTTGCGCTTGCGGATGGCAGGCTTTTCATTTTGATGCTTTGCGTTGCTGCATTGTGCATAATATTGGGAATGGGGCTCCCTACGCCAGCGGCGTATTCTGTTGCAGCATCTTTTGCTGCTCCTGCGCTCACTCAGGTTGGAGTAAGTGTTCTGGCAAGCCATATGTTCGTATTGTATTATGCGAGCCTGTCTTCAATCACACCTCCTGTTGCATTAGCGGCATATGCTGCAGCGGGCCTTTCCGGAGGTAATCCAATGAAGACGGGATGGAAAGCCTGGCGATTGGCTCTCACAGGATTTATCGTTCCTTTTATGTTCGTGTATGGTCCTGCTCTTCTGATCGGTGAAGCTTCTGCTATGGCTACAATTTCATCTGCAATTTCTGGCCTTATCGGCATATTCATTCTTTCAATGTCAACGATTGGATACTTCAAAGGAAAGCTAGGCGTTGTTGAGAGAATATTGCTATTGATCCCTGCCGGATGTCTGATACACAGCGGTACTCTTACTGACATCATTGGATTGGTCACGGGAGCTATTCTGATTGGTCAGCATCTGCTTAGACAGAAGAAAAATACGAAGGTAATGGAGGCATAATATGGGAATGACTATCGCAGAAAAAGTGCTGGCACGGAATAGCGGTCTCGATATTGTCCATCCAGGACAGTATGTGGATGCTAAAATCGATAGGATAATTGCTGATGAGGAATTCTATCGTATTCATGCGGCTGCAGTGAATGGAGGAATGACCGATGGTCTTCCCCGAATCTGGGATCTAGATAGAGTACATGTTGTAATTGATCATTTTGAACCGCCTCTTAATGAAACGCAGGCTGTTCGCCAGCAGATGATAAGAAAGCTGATAGATAAATATGGAATAAAGTATTTCAAGGATATGTCATGTTCTGTAATACATCAGCATTCTGTAGAAAACTGGGCACTTCCTGGCGAATTGAGCCTTGGTTCAGATTCCCATAGCTGTGCGTGGGGTGCACTTAATTGTGTCAGTTCAGGGATGGGGGAGCATGAACTTGCGTATGCGATGACTTTTGGTGAATTGTGGTTCAGGGTTCCCCAGACAATTAAGATTTTTCTGAAAGGAGACTTCGGAAAATGGACAGATCCTAAAGATCTTATGTTCTATTTAGCTAAAAAGTACAGTGTTTCGTTAGGCCTTTACAAATCCTTGGAATTTTGTGGCCCAGGTGCATCCGCAATGTCTGTATCCCAGCGTCTTACTTGTTCTGTGCATGCAGTAGAACTTGGTGCAAAATTCGGGCTTTTTGAATTTGATGATAAGACCGCAGAATTCATAGAGTGCCGTCAGGGGGCTATCCCTGAGTACACCCCTGTATCTCCTGATGATGATGCTATGTACGAGAGCGAAATAGAGGTAGACCTAGGTACACTGAAACCGCTTATTGCTTGTCCTCATAATTTTGAGAATATTGCGGGGCTTGATGATGTGAAGGGGACTCCAATTCATCAGGCACAGGTTGGGTCTTGCGCAAATGGCAGACTTGAGGATCTGAGAGCAGTCTGGGAAGTTCTTAAGGGACATCATGTACATCGAAGGACAAGGTTTCTTGTTCAGCCTGCATCGTGGAATGTATATAAAGCTGCCATGCATGAGGGAATAATTGATGGTTTGCTGGATTCTGGAGTACAAGTCCTTTCGCCAGGGTGTCATCTGTGCCTTGGAATGCAAGGGAGATTGGGTGAGAACGAAAATGCAATTACCTCCACCACTAGAAATCATAATGGAAGGCTAGGCGGAAAGAATTGTAAAGTTTATATCGCAAATCCAAAGATTGTAGCAGCTGCTGCAATTGCGGGTGAGATAACTGAAGTATAAAAGGAGGCGTGTGTGAAAACTACATTTCATGGAAAAGCATATAAATTCGGAGATAATATTGATACTGATGTAATTGCACCCGCAATGACTATATCTTTCGGTCATGCCGATAAAGCAGAACAGCAAGATGTTATGATTCATGCATTTGAATCTGTACGTCCTGATTTTTATAAGGAGGTACAGCCTGGATCAATACTTATTGCTGGTCGGAATTTCGGCTTTGGCTCTCATAGGGAACAAGCAACGACCGTAATTAGGGATATGGGATTTGATATTCTTATAGCAGATTCCGTTGCAAGATTGTATCAAAGGAATTCAATTGCAATAGGCTTTCCTGTTCTCGAAGTACCTAATATATCTGATGTTGTTTCTGAAGGTGACATACTTGATGTTGATCTTGAAAAATGGGTTTTGACGAATTGCACAACCGGAAAAACCATTGATATTGAACCTTTGTCTGAGATGGCAATCCGTATTATCTCGGCAGGAGGAATAATCGGGTATATGAGGCAAAAACTGGAAGGGGAGAATGTATGTCGAGTATAGTCAATTGCAAGAAAATAAATGGAGTGATTTCTGAAGAAAGTGGTGCTAGGGGGATGCTTTATAGGCAGATAATCCCAAAAGTTGAAGGGAAAACTCCCGGAATAACATATAACGATATTATTCCCGGTGGGAATACAAAGGATCATCAGCATGCGGGAATCCATATTACATATATTGTATGTGGTCATGGCCAGCTGCGCAGTGGTGATAAAATCACGGAGGTGAATGAAGGGGATTTAATATACATTGATCCTTTTGAAAGACACTGTTTTGTCAATACCGGTGATGAAATGATGACATTGCTAGGTTTCCAAGGTGTTTGAATGTATAATACTCTGTAAGAGGAATTATAGTGCTTACTATTCGTGAATGCCTGTCTTTCGGAGGATTGAGCGATGCCAAGGTGCTGGCAGGGAAGGACTATATTGATAGGGAGGTCCGGAATATCAGCATACTTGAGATTGCTGATCCGTCCGTATCACAGTGGGCTTCAAGCTATGAGCTGTATATTTCTTCCTTCTATTCTGTAAAGGATGACTATACAGCTCAGGAACATATTATAAGAGCTCTTGCAGGATGCCATTGTTCTGGATTGATTATTGGTCATATAGGTTTGCATATAAAACAGATCAAGCCAGAGTTATTGCATCTGTGCGAAGAATTGCAGTTTCCGCTTATTGCAGCAAATCCATCGCTTAATTATTTGGCGATAATGAATCCTATCTATTACAGATTGATGCGGTTGCCTCGGGATCCTGAGTTCAGATATGTTCGCTCAGATATTATAAAAATTGCACTTACAGAGCCGAGGATCCATGATGCATTGAAGAAAATCTCTGCTGTTTCAGATTTGGCTGTTTCTTTTTTCGATTATAAATATCATTGCTTATATTCAAACAAATCTGAGAATATTACATTCCGTGATCAGCAGATGCTTCTAAATTTTCATGAAAGCAATCGATTTCCGAATGATGAATCATTCGAGTATGCTGATCAATTGATTATTGTAGTGAAAAATGATGATCTTCAGAGGAATGGATTCGCAATAATTGATAAGCAGAATATTTCTGATACGCAGCTGGGTGAAAGTTTTTATGTGGCGTTTTCCATATTGCTTTCAAGAAGATTCACTGCAGCTGAGACAAAACGAGAGTTTATCCGGGAATACTGGAAGCATCTTGAGAATAGGGATTTTGCTTCCGATGCTTCAGCAATTGAAATGGGGAACAGGATAGGTGTCAGAATACAGCTCATTCATCATATTCTTATTGTCAGATTCATCTCTAAGAATGATAAGACAGCCCTTGAAGAGACGATTTCCAATTGGTTGATCAGCCGGATAAAATCAATGATCAAAGCTCTGAACAGGGAAAACATTTCATTTGTGTATCAGGATTGCATAATCAATCTTCTTGCGGATTGCGAAGCGGATGAGGATCTTTCAATTCTAGGAAAGCGGCTTGAAAACCTATTCTCTACTATTGACGATTTTACTGTTTCAATTGGAATCAGCAATAGGTTTGAATCTGTTGCAGAGATTGCAGATGCATACAGACAATCTGTCAGTGCTGCGGATATCGGGTTGAAGATATACGGAAAGAACCATAGCACTCACTATTATGAGGTATGGGGATATGAATATGCTAGCGGATTGAATACAAATCCTGAAGTCCACAAGATGTGTCAAAAGAAGTTAGAGGGGCTTCTGGATAATGATGCAAGTGGAGAACTTCTCAGAACATTGAAGGTTCTTATACAATGTAATTCAGATATTTCAATTGCCGCAACGGTTCTCAATGTTCATCGGAATACCGTAGTATACCGTAAGGCAAAGATCATTGAGTTATTAAAAGAGGATCCTTTTTTATATCCACAGAATTTCATATATCAGATGGTTGTTAATATAATATAACAGGATTTTATCTGAGATGGTTTGTCAGTTTGTATATATACTTATATTGTAGATTCAACCTTGTATATTTTATATTGATTAACATATATGAAAATGTTGCAGTCAGGAGAAATCACATTTCCTTCATTTCTTGACCTGATCCATATGAATAGCAGGGCAAAGAGCTGTGTGCTTTCCGCCAATGTTTCCTATGAAGAGGCCGTCAGAGGATATGGTGCAATCATAAATGGTGAGCAATTCTCCGATCCCCGGAAGGCTCTTGCCATTGTCTCAGCTGCAGCTTATTCGATAGCCCTCCCGGAATACAGGAAGCGTGGCATAAGCGATGATATAGCATTATCTACATTCACTGATATCCCGAGATGGGAAGAGGAATATGAGAGAACACATAACGGTGAGCCAGGACTGGTGGAGGTCAGGTGGCTTGCTAACCACCTGCAGCTAAGGATCTTCGCTCTTGGATCGCTGCAGTACCAGCTGAGGGATCAGATTGATGATCTATACACTCTGAATCTCCATATTCCAAAAGGCAGTGATATCTCTCAGTGGAGCGTGCGCTCTTCTTTCAGAAAAGCAAAGCAGTTCTTCGGAGAAGATTCGATCAGGCTCTGCTGCTCCTCATGGCTTCTCTCGGAAGAGCTGTCTAGGCTGCTGGATGATTCTTCAAGGATAAAAGCCTTTTCATCGATGTTCACTATTGTCTCTTCCGATTATTCCAGACGGCAGGCGGAGGAGAGGATCTTCGGTATCCTGAATGATGATCCTGAGGATTATGAGGCTGAGACTTCCCTTGCAGGAAAGGCCCGGGAGCATCTGATCCATGGAGGGAAGCTTCCTGTCACTTCAGGGTTCCTGATCATTTGACCCGGCATCAGGAGTTCCTCCTTGGCAAGGTGGAGCTCTTCACTATTGATTTCATAATCATTATCTTTTATCTATGCTTGAACTGAGAGATATTTCCTGGAGCACTCCTGATGGCAAGCGCGTGATCGACTCCGTAAGCTTCGTGGTTGCAGAGAGCGGTCTTGTAGCAATCACAGGCCCGAATGGAGGAGGGAAGACTACGCTTGCGAAGATAATAGCAGGTATTGAGAAGCCAGATGGCGGAAGAATCTTCTTTGATGGTTCGGATATAACGGATCTTGATGTGACGGAGAGGGCAAGAAGGGGCATCAGCTATGCCTTCCAGCAGCCTGTCCGCTTCAAGGGACTCACTGTAAGGGACCTCTTGGAGATAGCATCTCCGGAAGCCCTTGATGAGAAAGGGCTCTGCATGCTCCTTTCGAAGGTAGGCCTATGTGCGAAGGACTATATCGACAGAGATGTCGATGCATCTCTCTCCGGGGGAGAGATCAAGCGCATAGAGATTGCGACTGTTCTTGCGCGCGGTACGAAGCTCTCGATATTCGATGAGCCAGAGGCTGGCATAGACTTGTGGTCATTCGCAGGTCTCATAGATGCATTCTCCGAGATGAAGGCCTCTGGGAATACCGAGATAATCATCTCGCATCAGGAGAGGATCCTGAGCATTGCCGACAGGATAATCGTAATCGAGAATGGCAGGGTCAAGGAGGACGGTGCCGGAAAAGATGTTCTCGGGCATATTCTCCATCCGCAGTGCTGTCCGGCATGTCCTGCAGGCTGGAAGGGGGCATCAAATGAATGAGAGAACGGAGGAGATACTGAGGATTGTCTCTGACTGGAAGGCATCATCATGCGATGCATATTCAATCAGGGAGGATGGTAAGGGCATCGCTATGAAGAGCAGCCAGCATATCCATATCGTTCCAAAGAAGGACAGGCCCGGCCTTGATATCTATGTTGACAATGGGACCAGAGGGGAGCGTCTTGCAATCCCTGCCTGCGTTACACATGGAGGCATTGATGATCTTGTCTATAACGATTTCCATATCGGGACAGACTGCAATATCGAGATAGAGGCAGGATGCGGAGTACATTCAGAGCATGGAGAAGCTGCAAGGCATAATGGCATACACCATTTCATCATAGGCGATAGAAGCTATGTGAAGTACATAGAGAAGCATGTGGGTCTTGGCAATGGGATTGCGAAGCGGAGCATAGATCCTGTTACCACAGCTGATATAGGAGAGGGCAGCACTCTGGAGATCGACTCCGTGCAGATTGGCGGGGTGAGCTCTGCAAAGCGCACGACAAGGGCAGCTGTTGCCCGGTCCGGTTCCTTCATCGTCCATGAACGCATTCTCACAAATGGTGATGACAGGGCCATCACTGAGTTCTCTGTGGATCTTAACGGTGATGACAGCTCTGTCGATATCGTCTCGAGATCGGTTGCAAGGGATGAGTCCCATCAGGCATACCACTCTGTCATAAAGGGCAACGCAAGGTGCTCCGGGCACAGTGAGTGCGATGCGATAATCACAGAGCATGGAACTGTCAGCGCGACTCCGCAGCTTGATGCGAATAATATCGATGCATCCCTTATACATGAAGCCGCGATAGGGAAGATCGCTGGCGAGCAGCTCTTGAAGCTCCGTACATTCGGGCTTACGGAGGAAGAGGCTGAGGAGAAGATCATAATGGGATTCCTGAAGTGATGCAGCTGTCAATTGCATGATTGCCAGAGCGGTTTCAGGATTTACCCACCCACCAACCCACCCACCAACTAACTTGAGAGGAATCGCGGAATCTGCTATATCGTGGATATGATTTCAGTACAAAGGAGAAGAGTTTGGGAAATAGGAATGGATATGAGGAGTTTGACAGAAGCAGCCGGGAATACAAAAAGGAACTCTGGAGCACTGGGATAGGGCTTCAGGATGTTGATGGACTTGCCCCTTCTTCCTACCTTGTTGATATTGCTAATCGGCATATCGATGGGTATCTGAGCTTTGCTGAAGCTGAGAATCTGGTTCATGAATACTATGAGCAGAAGGAAACCCATGATAACGAAGATGAGGAAGAAGCAAGCCTTGTTGCAATCAATATCACCAAATGTCTTATATCCGGACAGTTCGATTTCTCTTTTTCCGGGCTATGTTCCATCCACAAAGATCTTTTCAGCGGTATTCTTTCTTATGCCGGGAAGATAAGGGATGTGAATATTTCGAAACGTGAATGGGTTCTTGGCGGAAAGGAAAGCGTAATGTACTCGCTGGCTTCTGAAATAGAAAGAAGCGTGAACTATGATATTGCAAATGAGAAGGCTTTCTCCTACAGAGGATTATCAAAAGAGGAGATTGCTTCCCATATTGCCTCATTCACAGCAGGAATATGGCAGATCCATCCTTTCCGGGAAGGAAATACAAGGACAACAGCTGTTTTCATCCTGAAATATCTCAGAACACTTGGCTTTACCGTTTCAAATGATCTTTTCGCCAGCAATTCATGGTATTTCAGGAATGCTTTGGTCAGGGCCTGCTATTCAAATCATTCTGCAGGTGTCTGCCCGGATATTTCGTATCTCTCAAAGTTTTTCACGAGTCTTCTCTATCAGATGATCGGAAGCTTCAGAAACAGGGATATGCTTGTGGATATCACGGAAAGGCTTTCTGATGATGCATGCATAACTGAGAATATGATCAATCTGATGAATGCTATTGGCAGCGATGAGCTGAGCAGAGCTGCGATCATGGATCGGATGGCTCTTTCCGATAAGACTTCTTTCCGTAAGCTGTACCTAGGGCCCGCAGTATCTGCAGGGATTGCAGCTATGACCTGCCCAGAGAAGCCCAATCACCCACAGCAGAGGTATTATCTGACAAAGAAGGGCAGGAATCTCTTGAGAAAATACCGCAGGGCTGGAAATTAATGGAATTTTTACATTGAAACTGCTGATATTTTTACAGTTTTAGTCTAGTATCGGTTTCCGGAATGAGACTTATAAACCATCTGCGTGTTTCACTTAAGATTGCTAGGATGCTTGGACCTTTCATGGGTGTGATGCCTGCCGCTGCCTTTGTATTCGGGAATATCCAGCCGGATATCGCAATCACGACTTTCGTGAGGAATACGGAGCCTGGGGATAGGATGAGGGGCCATAGCTATTCAACTGCAAGAAAGCGCATATCCGCCCTTCTGGATAGTCTTTCAGAGGAAGGTCTTTCAGATGCTGTCATGGCATACAGGATCGGGAAGATATCCCATTACGCTGCCGATTCATTCACATTCCCTCACAATCCTGATCTCTTCCATGGAACACTTAAGGAGCACATGGTATATGAACGGGTGCTTGAACCGGAGGTGGACTCCATAGAGTTCGATCCTTCTCAGCTTGGGCTCATATCCTCTTCATTCTATGCAGAGAAGATAGAGAACATGCATAGGGAGTATGCCTTGAAAGAGCATTCCGCTGCCACAGATGCCGGCTATATCGCTGCAGCGCTCTATGCTTCAGCATCCCTACTTGCATTCTTCGCGGGAATGGCCCCTGCTCTTGTCGGCCAGATGAGGTAGATGAACGAAAATCCATCTGGACTGAAGGATATCAGGAAAAAATCTCAGTATTTATGTTCATATTTTAATTATTCATGAAATTACGCATGGAAATTTTTGCTTTTGCATAATCCAGTATTATTATTTTTTCTTTGACATCGCAGAACTTGGATCCTATTCTGTTTATAGGAAACAATTATCTAAGGAGGTAATGACCTGATATGAAAAAGCTGTTTTCTTTGTTTGTTGTTCTGATGGTTTCCATCTCCCTTTTCGCAGGGGGATCAGGAGAGAGCGCATCTAGTGAGGATGGGGGAGCAAAGGCAATCGGCGATTACAAGATTGTTCTTATTCTTCCCGGTCAGGTGATCGATTAGGGATGGAATGCCTCCTACTTCGCCGGTGTTGTTATCTGCAATGAGGAACTTGGCACTAACATGGAGTTCGTCGAGAATGTCCAGCCTGCTGATTTCGAGTCGACATTCCGCGAATATGGAGAGCGCGGCTATGATATCGTAATGGCTGCAGGATCACAGTTCGATGAGCCGGCTGCACGTGTCGCAGCATCCTATCCTAATACACGCTATATGATCGTAAACGGTGCTAATGCATCGCTTCCGAACCTTTCCCCTCTCTTCCCGAGAGAGTATGAAGCCAGCTATATCGCAGGTATCATTGCCGGATACATCACCGAGACAGGTAAGTTCGGAATGGTTGGCGGAGAGGCCAATCAGGCTATGGTCAATCTCATGGGAGTATATGGCCAGACAGCTGTCGAGATAGCCAAGGAGCGCGGTTTTGCTGATGCAGAGTACAACCTTGCATATGCAAACAGCTGGAGCAATATCGCTCTTGGCAAGCAGATGGGTGAGGTCATGATCGATGATGGCGCAGATGTTCTCTTCGCATATGCGAACGAGCTCGGCCTTGGAACGATAAATGCAGCTATCGAGCGCGGCAAGTACTTCGTGGGATACTCATCGGATCAGACAACGATCGATCCTGATGTTGTCGTCGCATCGGTGGACTTCCAGTTCGCCAATATGTACAAGTGGGCTATTGAGTCATTCATCAATGGAGAGCTTCCTGGCGGACAGCTGTATGAGGTCGGAATCAACGAGGATATCTTCGTTCCTATCTATACAGATAATATCTCTCAGGAAATAAAGGATGCCGTTGATGCGGCAATCGCAGAATACAAGGCCGGCGAAAAGGATCTTACAGCTCTCTTCTGAGCCTTCAGGGGGCTGGGAACAGCCCCCGCATCATTTAGGGAGGCATAATGCAGCCACCTGTCGTTGAGATCAGACATGTCTCCAAGTATTTCTCAAAGGTTATCGCGAACAACGATGTTTCCTTTACCGTGGGCAAGGGAGAGGTCGTAGCGCTTCTTGGGGAGAATGGAGCAGGAAAAAGCACGATAATGAAGGTCCTGTATGGCCTTTATTCAGCCGATGAGGGTGAAATCCTCATCGATGGAAAGAATGTCCGCATAAAGAATCCCAAAGATGCGATGTCTTATGGGATTGCTATGATCCAGCAGCATTTCTCATTGGTATATCCCCATACCGTGACAGAGAATATAATACTTGGCAACGTCCATGGATGGATCAGGCTTGAGGAGTATGACACACGTGTCAAGGCTATAGCAGACAGCTATGGTTTCGATATTCCTGTGACAGCAAAGGTCGGAAGCCTCGCTGTAGGAGTGCAGCAGAAGGTTGAGATCCTGAAGGCGCTGTATCTGAATGCCCGCATCCTCATCATGGATGAGCCGACAGCTGTACTGACACCCCAGGAATCAGAGACTCTGATGCAGTTCATCAAGGATTTCGCATCCCGTGGCAATTCCGTGATCTTCATCACCCACAAGATGAAGGAGGTCATGGAAGTCGCTGACCGCATTGTGGTGATGAAGGCTGGCAAGGTCGCCGGAATCGTCGACAGAAGCAATACCGACGAGAATGAGCTTGCCAGGATGATGATGTCATCCGACCTCGAGCCTGCAGTGCGCGATGAGGATTCATCAGAGGGTGGGGAGATTCTTTCCATTGAGCATGCCTCCCTAGCAGATAAAAGCGGGCTGAAGCTTCTGGATGATGTCTCATTCTCCGTTCATGCCGGTGAGATATTCGGAATAGCAGGAGTGAGCGGAAATGGGCAGGATGAGCTTTGCGAGGCTATCTGCGGGGCTCTCCGTCTTTCATCGGGCAGGATAAGCTTCATGGACCGCGATATAACCGATGACAGCGTCAGGGAAAGGATAGATGCAGGGATGGGATATGTTCCCGTTGACAGGCATCGTGATGGCATGATCGGGGCAATGACGCTTGCTGAGAACATGCTTCTAAAGAAAAGCTATGGCGGTGAATGGGTCCATAACGGGTTCATAAGGAATAAGGAACTCGATAGCTATACCTCAGATAAGATAAAGCAGTATCAGATAAAGGCCACAGGTCCTGATGATTCAGCCGGCAATCTCTCCGGGGGAAACCAGCAGAAGGTCGTTCTTGCAAGGGAGATCGATGCCGGAAAGCATCTTGTTGTCTTCAATCAGCCCACACGTGGACTTGATGTAGGTGCTGTTGAACGCATACATCACTCAATTCTCAATGAGAAGAGGGAAGGAAAGGCTGTCATACTTGTTTCCACAGAGCTTTCGGAGATCTTCTCCCTGTCTGACCGCATAGCGATCATGTATCAGGGAAGGATAATGGGAATCTACAGGAACGGCGAGCTGACAACGGAGGAGATAGGCCTTCTTATGGCGGGGGTGGATTATGAGAAAGCTCAGTGATACGGCCTTCGTCAGGAAAGGCTATGCGGATGTTCTGGCATTCAATGTCGGGGCTATCATCATCGGTCTGATCATCAGTGCCATGATGCTTCTCTTCCTTAAGCAGAATCCGGTTGATGTATTCGGGACAGCTCTTGGGCGCATCCTCTCTGATAAGTACACTCTCGGTGAGGTCATGGTCAAAGCCACTCCTCTTGTGTTCACGGCTCTGGCATTTGCCTTCACCTATAAAGCGAATCTCTTCAATATCGGGGCGCAGGGGCAGTTCTATGCAGGGTGCATAGCTGCAATCTCCCTGTCTCTTTCATTGGGAGGGCGGATTCCTGGATTCATCCTCATTCCACTCGTCCTTGTCCTATCATTTGCCGCTGGTGCTCTTGTCGGTGCATTCATAGGGTTTGCGAAGGCGAAGTTCAATGCAAACGAGTTCCTCGTGAGCATGATGAGCACGTACGTCGTCCAGGCTCTGATGGATTTCCTTCTGAGGACCTCTCTCAGGGAGACAAAGGCTGAGTATATCCAGACCGATCCGATCAGCTCCGCAGCCTATCTTCCGGGCATACTTCCAGGGACACGCATCCACCTTGGATCCGTACTGGCAATAGCTGCGGCAATCGGAGTCTGGATCCTCCTTTACAAGACTTCCCTCGGATTCCGCATCAGGGCCGTAGGAAACAATCCGGATGCGGCTGAGCACTCAGGAATCAAGGCAAGAAGGATATTCATAATCTCCTTCGCAATCAGCGGAGGACTAGCGGGAATGGCCGGGCTGACAGAGATCAATGGCGTGCAGCATATGCTTCTCCAGAACTTCAATTCATCCATCGGATCCTTCGGTATCGGAATAGCGATACTTGCGAATGGCCATCCTATCGGAATCATCTTCGCATCGATACTCTTCGGTTTCCTGAATGTCATCGGTACGACGATGGGAAGGATCCCTGGTCTAAATATCCCTGCCAGCATCATCGATCTGATACAGGGCATCGTCATGCTCTGCGTAATAGTCTCCTACTTCCTCAGAGGGCATGTGATGCAGCTCAGGGAGAAGAGGCTTCTCATGGCAAAAGGAGGCAGTGTATGATCAGTATCCTTACCAGAGCAATCATGATGAGCACGCCTCTTCTTATGGGATCGATTGCAGAGGTCTATGCTGAGCGCACAGGAATGATGGTGACAGCGATAGAGGGCATATTCCTTCTTGGAGCATGGGGCGGCTTTGTCGGTACATATATGACGGGAAGCCTTGCTGTCGGAATGCTTGCTGCAATTGCCGCGGGTGTCGCCACTGCTCTTGTATATGCTGTGATAACGGTTCTGCTCAAGCAGCAACAGATCGTTACAGGAACTGCGATAAACATCCTTGCAGGAGGTTTCTGCGCATACTTCCAGCGTGTGCTCTTCGGTATCCCGACAACTCCTCTGCAGATAAGCGTCCTCGACAGGATCCCTGTTCCTGTCCTCTCTTCGATACCTGTAATAGGGCCGATGCTTTTCAATCAGAACATACTCACGTATTTCGCTTATATCGTGATACCTGTATCGTACATCGTGCTGTACAGAACATCCCTTGGACTGGCCATCAGATCAGCAGGAGAGAATCCTGAGGCGGCCGATGCATCGGGAATCAATGTCAACAGGATACGCTTCCTCACAGTCCTCGCAGCAGGCGCCATGGGAGGGCTTGCCGGTTCATTCTATACAATCGGGTATCTCGGAATGTTCACTACAGGCATCATCGGAGGAAGAGGGTGGATCGCATTCTCAATATGCTTCCTGGGCAACTGGAATCCCAGGGGTGCTATGTTCGGAACTCTCGTATTCGGACTTGCGGAGGCTATATCGATATACCTGCAGTCGACAGGCGGCATTGCTGTGATACCGAATGAGTTCGTCATCGCACTGCCATATATCCTTACAATCGTCCTTACGATCGCGAAGCGCAACTTCGCAGTCCCTGCAAAGCTCGGTGTTCCTTATATAAAGGAGAGCTGAGGCTTTTGTTGAGCATCAGGCAGCCTTTCAGCTATCATCAATATAGCTGGAGGCTGTTTTTCTATGAGCAAATCCATAATCACAGTAGTCGGAAAGGACCAGGTGGGGATAATCGCCAAGGTCTGCACATACCTTGCTGATAATGATGTGAATATACTTGATATAAGCCAGACAATCGTCGATGGATTCTTCAATATGATGATGATTGCCGATGCTGATGGATCGGCAAAGGAATTCAGGGCGCTGTCGCTTGAGCTTGAGGAGCTTGGAAAGAAGATGGGCTGCATCATCAAGCTGCAGAGGGAAGAGATTTTCAACAGCATGCAGAGGATATGAGATGATAAATCTTTCGGAAGTCATTGAAACGAATGCTATGATCGAGAAGGAGAATCTCGATGTCCGAACCATAACGCTAGGTATCTCCCTTCTTGACTGCATGTCCGATGATATCGATGCAGTCTGCAGGAAGATATATGACCGTATCACAGAGAAGGCAGAGAATCTTGTCAGGACAGGTGAGGATATCGAGAGGGAGTACGCTATCCCTATCGTCAACAAGAGGATCTCAGTCACACCGATAGGGATAGTAGGCTCGGCGGCAGCATCTTCCCCTGAGGATTTTGCAAGGATCGCTGCTGTTCTCGATAAAGCCGCAAAGGAGGTCGGTGTCAATTTCCTCGGAGGCTATTCTGCGCTTCCTGTCAAGGGAATGACAGATGCGGAGCGGCTTCTTATACAGTCCATTCCTATGGCTCTCTCATCAACGGAGAGAATCTGCTCATCCGTAGCTCTCGGATCGACTAAGGTCGGGATAAACATGGATGCGGTTGCATTGATGGGAAGGGTGATCAAGGAGAGCGCTGAGAGGACAAAGGATACCGATTCCTCTGCATGTACTAAGCTTGTGGTGTTCTGCAATGCTCCCGATGACAATCCGTTCATGGCCGGGGCCTTCCATGGTGTCACTGAGACCGATGCTGTGATAAATGTCGGTGTCAGCGGGCCGGGGGTGATAAAGCATGCTGTAGACAGCGTTCCCGATGCTGATTTCGAAGAGCTGGCTGAGACGATAAAGCGCACGGCATTCAAAGTCACGAGGCTTGGCCAGCTGGTTGCGAAGGAAGCATCCAGAAGGATGGGAATACCGTTCGGGATCGTCGATCTTTCGCTTGCACCGACTCCAGCTATCGGGGATTCCATCTCAGACATACTCGAAGGCATGGGCCTTGAGCGCACAGGCGCGCCTGGTACGACTGCAGCCCTTGCGCTTCTCAATGATCAGGTGAAGAAGGGCGGGATCATGGCTTCCAGCTATGTCGGAGGGCTTTCCGGTGCTTTCATTCCAGTAAGCGAGGATCAGGGGATGATAAACGCAGTCAATGCCGGTGCTCTTACGATAGAGAAGCTTGAGGCGATGACATGCATATGCTCTGTGGGGCTGGATATGATCGCAATCCCGGGAGATGTCCCGGAGAGCACGATCTCAGGAATCATAGCCGATGAGATGGCGATAGGAATGGTGAATCAGAAGACGACGGCTGTAAGAATCATCCCTGTCATCGGAAAGGATGTCGGCGATACAGCATACTTCGGCGGACTTCTCGGCTACGCCCCTATAATGGCGGTAAGCCGCTTCTCCTCGGAGAAGTTCATTGCACGTGGAGGCCGTATCCCGGCACCTGTCCACAGCTTCAGGAATTGATATGATTGTACAGATAATAGAAGAATTCAGGATAGAAACGGAGAATGCGGTTCCTGCGGTAGAAGCTGCAGAGAGCTTTGATGCTCTCCATTCGGAGATCGAGGGTATCCGCAGGAACATGGTCAACGCAATCAGGGAGAGCGCAGGCAGAAGAGCTCAGTATGCACCATGCTATCATGCTGTGATCGATACAGGTGAGGAGCATGCCGTGGATGTCTTCGCCGTTGAGTATTTCGATTGTCCTTCCGTCGACCATGCTTTCATAAGGTCTCTCAAGAGAGATGTGAAAGCCGCTGTTTCGGCTATAGCTTCAGCAGAGCTTACCAGCCTTGAGGGCTCTGCTTTCGAAGGCTCGATGCTCTTCTTCCATGAACTCAATGATATGATATCAGAGCAGAGCGATGCTATAAATGAAGAGTTCGAGACCATCTATGATGAGAGGGATTTCATGGATGGCGAGCTCAATACAGATGTCCTTCCAGATGCTGCTGGGTATGGTTACCTCTTATCAGAGAGCAACATCCTCTGCACTCCTGATGGAAGGAAGGGGAAATCCGGAAGCATTCCGAAGGATATTGACAGGAAGCTAATCAGGCTCCGGCTTATAATGAAGGAGACGATGATCTCAGCTCTGGAAGGATCCGATGGCTTCCATTTCTTTCCCGGAAGCTATGTCTCAAGCTTCAATACCGAGACAAGCGGGCTTACAACACGCTTTTTCGATGTCATCGGCTATCCTCCGGAAATAACTGAAGAAGAGGCTGGAAAGATCATCTGCAGAGCTTATGAGGATGCTGCAAGGGTATTCTCTGAAGAGAGAGGCGGCGGCAGGATCACATATCCTGTGCTCAGCGCTGCCTGCATTATCCCTGATAACCCGCCACGGTTCTTCTCAGCCCTCATGGAGAAGGCAGAGCTGTACCGCGATGAGAACAGGAGTCTTGATACGATGGAATTCCGGTACATCTGAGTGCCGGAATCCTAGAGCTCGTGCTCCTTCAGGTATTTCCTGACATCATCACCATGCGTTGCGGTGTTCACTTTCTTCCAGACTTTAAGGACAGTTCCATCTTCCCCGATGAGGAATGTCGATCTGATGACGCCCATCGTCTTCTTTCCATAGAGAACCTTCTCTCCATATGCACCATAGAGCTCCATCGCTTTATGCTCAGGATCTGAAAGGAGGGTGAAGGGCAGTGTGAACTTATCCCTGAACTTCATATGTGATTCGCTCTTGTCCGGGCTGACTCCGATCACGACTGCATTGAGACTGTCGAAGTCGGGGAGATTGTCCCTGAGAGAGCATGCCTCCTTTGTGCATCCAGGGGTATTGTCCTTTGGATAGAAATAGAGGATCACCTTCTTTCCTCTGAATGAGGAAAGCGTTACATCCTTGCCATTCTGGTCTGGGAGAGTGAAATCCGGTGCGATTGTCTTTTCTTCGATCATATACTGAGCATCTCACTTTTCCGTCTGTGTTGGCAAGTGGGAATGTTCTGCAGTCATTTGATGTGTACTTCTGCGTAGTTTGGGTGTAGTTGTTTGTTATGCCATCTGTATATGTTATACTTAGTACAGGAGTTTTGAATGAAAGACAGATCACTTATTCTTCATGATGTCTCACTGAGGGAGAATGTTCTCCTCAGGAATGTATACTTATGGATGTTCGCAGGTCTCGCTATCACAGCAGTCACAGCATTCGCGGTCTCGCATTCCGTGACGCTGATGAGATACGTTGTCCTCAATCCGCTTGTCACGCTTGCAGTCTTCATTGCCCAGCTTGTGATGGTCATGATGCTTTCCGGAAGGGTGGAGCGGATGCAGACAGGGACTGCGATCGGCGTATTCATCGGGTATTCTGCCCTTACAGGCGTAACCCTTTCTTCCATCTTCTTCGCGTATACGATGGCCGATGTATCGCTTGCATTCATCTCAGCTGCAGCTGTATTCGGTGCAGGAGCGATCTACGGAACGTTTACGAAGCGCGATCTCAGGGGCATGGGCAGCTATCTGATGATGGGACTCATAGGTCTCCTCATTGCATCGATGGTGAATATCTTCCTCAGATCCTCCGGGTTCGATTTCATGATCTCGATCATCGGTGTGCTGCTCTTCACTGGTCTTTCAGCATGGGATGCACGCCGTGTTGCTGATATCAACGCACAGTATGGTCCCGATATGACAAATGAGGAGCTTACGAAGATCGGAATCCTCGGCGCTCTTGAGCTCTATCTTGATTTCCTGAATATCTTCCTCTATCTCCTCAGGATCTTCGGCAGGTCAAGTGACAACTGATACTCACCTTGTCTTCGAAGGGCCTGATACCCTCATCTGGTGGAAGGAGAGCGGCATCCCGACCGTTCCGCTGAAGAACACAATCGATGGCCGGACTCTCCTTTCCATCGCATCTGCATATTATCCTGAGATCCGCTGCTGCCATGGTGATAATCCATGGGAGGGCGGGGTAGTGCACCGTCTTGACAATCTCACAAAGGGCCTTGTCCTCATCGCTCGCACGCAGAAGGCATATGACGCGCTGATGCAGCAGCAGAAGAAGGACATGATAGTGAAGGAGTACAGAGCCATCACTTCATCCGGAAGGAGCATCGATGAGGGCTTCGAGCCATTCACCCAGTACCCGATAACCGAAGGCCCGGTGCGCATCACATCATATTTCCGTTCATTCGGCAAGGGCGGGAAGAGCGTCCGCCCTGTAGCCGCGAACCAGCGGCATATGAAGGGAAAGGTCTATACTACAGAGATCATCCCTGTCTCCGATGATGAGTTTCTCTGCACGATCACAAGAGGGTTCCGCCATCAGATACGCTCGCACCTTGCCTGGGCTGGGCATCCGATACTCGGGGACACCCAGTATGGCGGGATTGCATCTGATGATTTCGGTCTGGAGGCGATATCGATAAGCTATATCGAGCCATGCTCTGGACGCAAGCTGACGATAACGATCTGATCATCGCTCGACGGGGAATACGATCGTACGTCCTCCGTTGATTATTATCCTATGCTCAAGGTGTGCTTTGACAGCATTCGCAAGCACTCTCTTCTCACAGTCCTTGCCGACCTCTTTAAGACCGCTTGGCGTGAGTTCATGGCTGACTCTTACCGTATCCTGCTCGATGATCGGTCCCTGATCGAGATCCTCTGAGGCATAGTGTGCGGTTGCGCCGATCATCTTCACGCCTCTCTGGTACGCTCTGAGGTATGGATTAGCACCCTGGAATGCAGGAAGGAAAGCATGGTGTATGTTTATTATCTTTCCCTGCCATTCATCGGTGAACTCAGGCGAAAGTATCTGCATATAGCGGGCAAGGACAACAAGATCTATATCGAAGCGCTTCAGCAGATCCCTGATCTTCCTCTCCTGCTCTGCCTTGCTGTCGCCTACAGGGAAGCAGTAATAGGGGATCCTGAACTGGTTCGCAGCAATCTCGAGATCGGGGTGGTTCGATATTATGAGCGGTATCTCGCAGCTGAGCTCACCCTCGAGTTTGCGTGATACAAGATCATAGAGGCAGTGGCTTGCTTTCGATACAAGGATAGCGACACGCATCCTATAGTCAGACCAATGGCATGACCAGTTCAGCCCTTCTCTTGCCGCAACCTCCCCGAAGCCGTCCTCAAGCTCCTTCCTTGTCTCCTTCATATCGGAGGCATCGATCTCAATGCGCATGTAGAAGCGCTTCTCGTAGCTGTCAGTATGCTGCTGGCACTTGAGGATGTTGTAGCCTTTCTCGTAGAAGAAGCCGACGGTGGAGGCTAGAAGCCCTTTCTTGTCATCAGCCTGAATCAGGAATATTGCTCTGATCACTCTTCATCCTCCTCGAATGGCTCGGTGCCGAGCTCCATCTCGTTCTCGGAAGTCACCTTCTCGACCTTTCTCTGTATCTCTGTCAGTGTCTTTGTCAGCTTCTTCCCAAGAGCTGCCGCTTCCTCATAGAGCTTTATCGACTCTTCAAGTCCTGTCTCTTCATTCTTCAGGAGATCCGTAATCTCCTCCATTCTCTTAAGATCGCTTTCGAAGCTCATTCTATTCCTCCACTCTGGACAGCACTGTACCGTCCATAAGTCTTGTCCTTATAATCTCGCCGGCTTTCAGCTGGCTGGACTGCCTGACGATGCTTCCATCTTCCTTCTCCGTCACCGAGTATCCGCGTCGGAGTATGAGAAGAGGGGAGAGCGCTTCCGATTCACGGACAAGTGCATCTACCCTTGTCCTTGATACAGCAACCCGGGCTTTCATTCTCTCATTGGAAGAGGGGATGAGCCTGGAAAGAAGCCTTGATGCGGATGATACCCTCTCCTTCATGGCATTCTCCTCTCTTTCAATGCTGATCGAGATCCTGGCTGAAGCTTCCCTGATCCGCTTCTCAATGCAGTTCTGTATATCCTCTTCTGCGTATCCGACTCTTGTCTCAGCATTCTGTACACGGAGAATAAGCATTTTCCTCAGATCCTCCGATGAGGGTATCCGGCCTTCAAGCGAGAGCACCTTCTTCTCAAGAATGGAAAGGCTGCTGAGTGCATCGGAGAGCCGCAGCCTCATCTCCGCTATCCTGCCACGGATTATGCTTTCCGAACCATATAGCGCATTACCAAGTCTTTCACGTCTGCGGAATATGGTCTCGGTCGCTATCTCTGCAGCGGCAGATGGGGTAGGTGCGCGCCTGTCTGCTGCATAGTCTGAGATCGGCCAGTCTATCTCATGTCCGACAGCTGAGATTATAGGTATGGAGCAGTTATGGATTGCCTCTATGACCTCTGGATCGGAGAAGCATAGGAGATCCTCCGTGCTTCCGCCTCCACGGCCTATTATCAGAAGATCGCATGCCTGGAAGTTATCTGCCTGCCTGATGCGCGATGCTATGGACTCGGCGCTTCCATCACCCTGGACCTTCGCAGGGAAGATCAATATATCAAGGGAGGGGGCTCTGCGCTTTGTCACATTCAGGATATCGCGGATAGCTGCTCCTGTAGGGCTTGTGACAACACCGAGAGTCCTTATCTCCTCCGGTATCGGCTTCTTCCTGTCCTCATCGAAATACCCGAGCCCACGGTAGTATTCCTTCCGCTTCTCGAGCATCTCCAGGATGTCTCCCTCTCCCTTTTTCCTCATCTCCCTGATGACGTATGTGAGCCTGCCGTTCCTGGTGTAGTAGGATAGGGAGCCCTTTGCTACGACAAGATCTCCATTCTTCGGATACTCCATTGCATACTGGGCAGAACGGAATACCGCGGCATCGATTGCGCTTGAGCTGTCCTTGAGCGTGAAATACCAGTGTCCCGATGAGGCCGGACGGAAGCCTGAGATCTCACCTTCGATCCTCAGCTCGTAGAAGATCTCCTCGACAGTATCATGTATTATGCCGTTTGCTTCGCTTACAGTGAGCGTTCTGCCGAAGATGTCGTAGCTTTCCATGCCGTTATTGTAGCAGAAATCGCCTTAGTGATGCTATTATCAGTAACTATGGAACCATGGCTGTATACATCAGAGGCCATTCCTGATGGTTATGGAATGGGTACTTTCTCGATAGGGCATCTTCTATGGCTCATGCTCGCGGCCGTCCTGTGCCTTGTGCTTGGAAGGAAGTACAGCAGAAGCAATGAAGGGACAAGACGGAGGATAAGGATCATCCTTGCCGTTCTCCTTCTTGCGGATGAGGCTCTGAAATATGCTGTCACGATACCGACAGGGCAGTGGATCTGGGAGTTCCTTCCGCTCCATCTCTGCTCGATATCCGTATTCATAGCATTCTTCCATGCTGTTTCCGGCTCTGTCTATCTTGCCGAGTATCTTTATGCGGTTTCCCTGCCTACAGCGCTTATGGCGCTCGTGTTCCCGGACTGGATGAATCTTCCGCTTATCAACATAATGTGCTTCCACAGCTTCTCGATACACATACTCATCGCGCTCTATCCTGCCATGCTGCTTTCCGGAGGATTCAGGCCTTCATTCAGAAGGCTCATAAGGCTTGTGCCATTCATAGTGCTCTACGGAGTCGCGATCTACTTCGTGAACAACGCCCTTGGGACGAACTTCTTCTTCATGAACGGCCCGGCAGAGGGCAATCCTCTTACCATCCTTGAAAGGTATATAGGAGGCTGGTACAGGATCGCATTCCCCATCATCGCCGCTATTGTCTGGACTATTATGTATCTGCCTTTCAGCCGTCCTGCCCGTTCCTGACAGTGCTTTCCTTCTGTCTCGCTTCCACAAGGAGATCGGTCTTGAGGCTCCTGAGCTTCTCAGATAGCGATACCTTGTAGATGTGCGGATTGATAAGCCTCTTGTAGGATTTGTCGAACGCTCCAAGAAGGGCAGCGGATGTCTCCTGGATCTCCTTGAGGCTTCTCTCTGGGGATATCCTCCTGCCATTCTCCATTTTCTTCGTAAGAAGCGGCATGAACGAGGCGTATGCATTCTTTCTCATAGTGAATTGGTCAGCAGTTGAGAACGGATGGTAGAATGTATAGTCCTTTCCGCTCTCAAGCACTTCATCGGAGAGCGTTATGAGATCCGCAAGCGCTCCTCCGGATCTGTCGAAGAATCTATATACCTGCTTGATTCCTGGATTCGTGGTTTTCTCGTAGCTGCTGGAGACCTTGAGGCATGGTGTGAATGAGCCATTCTCTTCCTTTGCGGAGAGCTTGTATACGCCATTGAGCGATGCCTGGCTTCCTCCCGTCACAAGATGTGTTCCGATTCCCCAGCTGTCGATAGGGGCGCCATCGGAGATGAGGCTCCTGATGATATCTTCCGTGATATCATTGGAGACACAGATCCTTGCATCCTCGAGTCCTGCATCATCGAGGCGCTGCCTTATTGCTTTCGTAAGGTACGAGAGATCCCCGGAATCGATCCTGACCCCGATTCTCTTTCCCTTTGCTTTCTGCTCGAGTCCTATCTTTATGGCCGCTTCGATCCCTGATCCGAGAGTGTCGTATGTATCGATCAGCAGGATGCCGTTATCAGGGTAGATCTCCACAAACTTGCGGAAAGCCTCCTCCTCAGTGGGGTAGCTCATGATCCATGAGTGCGCCATCGTTCCTGATACGGGAATGCCATAGAGCTTTCCAGCATATGTATTGCTTGTAGAGACAGTTCCACCGATGAAGGATGCCCTTGATGCTGCATGCCCTCCGTTCTCTCCCTGCGCTCTTCTCAGTCCGAACTCCATGATGCTTCCATGACCCTTTGTCGCAAGCACCATCCTTGATGCCTTTGTCGCGATCAGAGTCTGGAAATTGACGGTATTCAGGAGAAGGGTCTCGATGAGCTGTGCATCCATGAGATCGCTTTCGACTCTTATCAGAGGCTCTCCGGGGAATGCCGGGGTGCCTTCGTCGAATGTGTATACATCGCCATGGAAGCGGTATGTCCTGAGATACTCCAGGAAGCTTCTGTCGAACATCCTGAGGGAGTCGAGGTAGGAGATATCATCATCGGAGAAGGATATGGATCCGAGCTTGTCGATAAGCTCCTCGACTCCGGTGAATATCGTGTATCCGCCCTGGAAAGGGTTCGTTCTGTAGAACATATCGAATACCGCCCTGCCATCATGATGCTCAAGGTAGTATCCCTGCATCATTGTCAGTTCATAGAAGTCGGTTATGAGAGCGCTCTTATGCATATCCTCTCCTCCTTTGTCTTTACTTCCTTACTATTTTATCGAAACCGCAGTATGGCACAAGTGCCGGAGGTATGGTTATGGTACCATCTTCGTTCTGATAGTTCTCCATTATCGCGACAATCGCCCTGGAGAGCGCTACGGCAGTGCCATTGAGCATGTGAACGAACTTTACCTTACCATCGTCATCCCTGTATCTGATGTTCAGGGACCTTGCCTGGTAGTCGGTGCAGTTCGAGGTAGATGTCACCTCTCCGTACTCTCCCTCATCGCCGCGTCCCGGCATCCATGCCTCGATATCGAACTTCCTGTATGCAGGAGCACCGAGATCGCCAGTGGCAGTATCGACGATGCGGTATGGAAGGCCAAGACCCTGGAAGATCTCCTCCTCGATCGAGAGTATTTCCTTGTGGAAGCTGTCGCTCTCCTCAGGCAGACAGTAGATGAACATCTCGAGCTTCGAGAACTGGTGCACGCGGTAAAGTCCCTTGGAGTACTGCCCAGCCCCTCCAGCCTCTCTCCTGAAGCAGTGGGAAAGGCCTGTCATCTTTATCGGTAAGCTTGATTTGTCAAGGATCTGCCCGGAGTAGTAGCCTCCGAGGGTGATCTCCGCTGTCCCGACAAGGCATGTCCCTGTTCCCTCGAGTGTATAGATATTCGATTCAGCTCCTCTTGGATTGAATCCGATTCCCTGAAGGATCTCCTCCTTTGCGATATCAGGAGTGATGAAGGGAGTGAATCCGTGACGGAGCACGATATCCATCGCATAGCGCTCCAGTGCCATCTGAAGGATCACACCCTGGTTCTTTATGTAGTAGAACTTCTGTCCTGAGACCTTCGCGCCGCTGTCGAAGTCGAGGATATCAAGGGCTTCGCCAAGCTCAACATGATCCTTTGCCTTGAAGCTGAACTTCGTAGGCTCGCCATAGAACTTCACTGCAAGGCTGTCCTTGTCTTCCTTTCCTACAGGAGCTTCCGGAGAGGCGTAGTTCGGAATCGTCCTGACCTCAGCCTGGAATGTGCGCTCAACCTCATCGAGCTCTGCCTCGGCAGCTGCAAGCTCATCCTTTATCGCCTTTCCTTCCGCAATCAGCTGATTGCGTGTCTCAGGATCGAGCTTCCCCTTCATCTTCGCCGCTGTCTCATTCCTTCTGGCTCTGAGTGCCTCAGCCTTCTGCAGCAGCTCGCTCCTCTTTTCCATATCAGCAGCGATCTTCTGAAGGTCAACATTCATGTATCTGTTCTTTATGTTGCTCTCGATCTCGCTGTACCTTGTCCTGATGTCTTTGATATCTATCATGATTCCACCTTTCCTTATCTCAGTGCTTCGTTCTCAAGTTCGGTGCTTCTGGCTGCAGCCTTCGCAACAGCATCCATAAGAGTGCTCGGAAGCCCTCCATCATGGAGCGCCTTGACCCCTTCGATCGTAGTTCCTGCTGCGGAGCATACCATTGTCTCAAGCTCTATTGCATTCTTTCCTGTGAGTTTGAGCGTCTCTGCAGCGCTGATTGCGGTATCGCGTACAATCGAAAGTGCCTCAGGGTAGGGGATTCCGGCCCTGACTCCTCCCATCGCTATCTGATGCATGACTTCGAATATATATGCGATCCCTGATCCTGATATCCCGATGAATGCAGGGAAGAGATTCTCAGGGATGAAGTATGCCGATCCGAATGATGATGCAATGCTGAAAGCCAGATCCCTGTTCTCTGCGCTTATGCCGCTTCCTGCTGCAATCGCCGTGACAGCCTTCCTTGCTGTTGCTGCGATATTCGGCATGAAACGAACGATTGAATCGGTGCCGAGATGGTCCTCAAGGATTGAAAGGGGAACGCCCGCTGCTATGCTGATCCAGAGTCCGGCCTCGATCTCCCTGAGGGAAAGATAGAGCGATGGAAGCACCTGTGGCTTGACCGCAATGATGATCACATCGCTTCCCGATGCATCCTCGATGGACGGAAGCACTGTTATCCCGTCATGCTCTTCCTTCAGCTTCTCTGCCTTCTCTATGGCTTTGTCATATACAGCGACTTCATACTCCGCCGATTCACAGAGCGCAGAGGCTATCGCTCCGCCCATGTTTCCCGTTCCGATAACCGAGATCCTCATAAGTTCTCCCATTTCCTTTTCCCATGCAGCTCTCCTTCCTTCCCGAGACAGGGAAAGCCAAGCTGCCTGTAGTATTCATATGCCGCTATCGCAGCGCTGTTGGACAGGTTCAGGCTCCTCATCGTGCTCAGCATCGGGATGCGGAGAGTGGTATCGGGATGCTGGAGAAGTATCTCCTCATCGATGCCCCTGCTTTCCTTTCCGAAGATGAAGAATACATCTTCATCGGCAGGATATACAACATCGCTGTAGACATTCCTGCCTTTTGTTGAGAAAAAGTAGAGCCTTCTATCCTTGTATTTCTCCAGAAAAGCATCAACACTCTCATGCACCGTTATATCAACATCGCTCCAGTAGTCCAGGCCGGCATGGCGCACAGCCTTTTCCGAGATGTCAAAGCCCAGAGGCCGGACAAGGTGAAGATGTGTTCCTGTCACTGCGCATGTGCGTGCTATATTCCCTGTGTTCTGCGGTATCTCCGGTTCGAAAAGGCATATGCTGAGCATGTGTGAAGAGTAGCATCAATCGCATGGCTCTGACCAGAGCTGGAAGCGCTCTGCCATCCAAAGCAGCGGGATATGGAGTCATTCCCATTCATCAGTACCGTGTATCTTCGAGGTGCCTCAGGCGCATTACCTTGCTTCCATTCCTCCCAAGTTCCAGGATTGTCTTCTCCAGCTCACGCTCCTTCATTTCACGCTCCCTGAAGAACTCTCCCTGTTCGACATCATCGCCATCATAGATGCTCTGGAGGGCAACTCCTATTAGCCTTATGCCTTCGCCCTTCCATCTTGAGAAGAAAAGGTCCTTCGCTATTCTGTAGACATCCATCGATGAATATATCGCACTGGAAGGCGTAGTCTGCATGGTGATTGTCGAAAAATCCCCGTAACGGAGCTTGACTGATACGGTCCTGGGTATCTTCTTCTCATCAAAAGCGCGGAACATCACTTCCTCGCTCATCTCGAGGAGTATGTTCTCGACGGCATCGGTGGAGTACAGGTCAGGGTAGTAGGTGCGCTCTGTGGATATCGATCTGGATTTCGCCTCTCCCTGATATATCCCCGGATCCATGCCTCTTGATACGCTATAAAGATAAGTGCCTGATGCGGCCCCGAACATCCTCTTCAGATCCTCTTCGCTGTAGGATCTCAGGCGCTCGGTGCTCTTTATTCCCTTGTTCTCAAGCGCTCTGAGCATTGAGTCCCCGATGCCCCAGAGTTTTCTTAATCCCACTGTATCGACGAAGAGCTCTTCCTTGCCCCTTGGAACGATTGTAAGCCCATCGGGCTTTCTGTAGTCGGAGGCAAGCTTTGCAATGAAGCGTGAGGATGCGACACCGATGGATACAGTAAGCCCTGTCTCGGAAAGTATCCGTTCCTTCAGACTCTTCGCGGCTTTCCCTGGAAGCGGATAGATCCTCTCCATACCCGTGAGATCCAGGAAAGCCTCATCGATCGATACCTGAAGGAAGCCCGGGGCGAATGAGCTGATTATACCCATGACCTCCCGGCTCTTCTCCGCATATCTGTCCATCCTTCCTTTTATGCATATGGCATCGGGGCAAAGTCTCAGAGCTGTCGTCATGGGCATTGCGCTGTGAACTCCATACTTCCTTGCTTCGTATGAGCATGTGGATGCGACATGGCGCGGCCCCGGTGTCCCTATTATCAGGGGCTTGTCTCTGTATTCCGGATGGTCGAGGATCTCGACGGATGCAAAGAAGGCATCGAGATCGATATGAAAGAATACCTGTCCCACTCTGTCAGTGTACCACATTGCCCTTATTCTGGTATAATCCCCATTATGAAACGGCTAAAAGCGATTGCTGTCGCTATTCTGATCATTTTACCGCTTTCCGCTGCTGTGGATGATAGATATGCAATGGACTCTCCGTATCAGTCGGTTGCATACTCCGGCCGTTTCTATGATATGTTCGCCAATCCTGCAGCTCTTCCGATGATGGAGGTTGAGCCCGGTCTGTTCGCTCTGACGGTAAGCGCAAGCGATTCATGGAATGCCGCGGATTTCGGCAAGGGCACGATGTCATTCATCCAGGATCAGCTATGGAGCATTGATGCCACGTTCATTTCCAAGTACATCGCTCTCACCGCATCATTCGGATCGGAGTTCGACAGGGTCAGTCCTTCGTCTTCCAACTATGATATCTACTCATCTCTTAAGATAGAGCTTGATGCCGCATATGCCTTTCCCCATTTCTCTATAGGTGCGAGGATATCGGGCGGAAACCAGATGGTCAGGCGCGACAAGACCATGGACAATATCGGAGATGTCTTTGTCAATGCCTGGCTTTCCCCATTCGACAGGGATCCTGGAAGTGAGTTCTTCGATCTTGGCGTCGGGGCTATCCTTGAGCTCAGCCCAGTGTCTGCAGGCATCTATGTAGGGAAGCTGCTGACGCTGAAGAACAACAATCTCTACCTTGGATGGGATACACTTGCGGAGTCCACGACTGTATCCCTTGCCCTTGAGGGAGGACGCTTCACCAGAGAAGGGGATCTCATGCTTGTCAGGCCGCGCCTCTCGTTCTCGATCACAGGCCTTGTCGATGGCTCTACAAGGAAGATAGAGGCAGAAGGGGACATAACATTCCAGTTCCTGCCGGATACGGACCTTACGATCGCTCTCTCATACCGCGAGCTTCACCATGAATGGTTCTCCTTCAATGCTGATAACGGCTATGTTAGCTTTTTCATCCGTGGAGGCTCCAGCGGCTTCTATGGGACCATAGGTCTTGTATTCAGAGCCACGGACTTCTCGTCGATCTCTCCGACAATCTCATTCTCGTACATCAGCTGAGCGGTATTGCAAGTGTGAATACCGAGCCTTCCCCTGGTTTGGAAGACACTTTGATCGTTCCTGAGTGGATTATCGCGATGTGGCGTACAATCGAAAGCCCAAGTCCCGTTCCTCCGGATTCCCTGCTTCTTGCCTTGTCTATGCGGTAGAAGCGTTCGAAGATCCTCGGGATATCCTCCTTGCTTATTCCAACACCCTGATCAGAGACCGCGATCTCCATCATATCATTGCGGACCCTTGTTCTGACCTCGACCGTGGAGCGCTCGGCAGAGTATGCAATGGCATTTAGCACCAGATTGGCAACTGCCTGCACTATAAGGGATTCGTTGCATGTCACTTCTCTGTCGAGAGGGGAGTAGATGACCTCCGTCTCCTTCGCATTCGCCTTGTGCTGGGTATAGGATCTGACCTCCTGGAAGATCTTCGTATCCGTTGTCGTCGACATGACATGCTCGATCTCAGCCCTGTCCAGCGATGTAAGAAGCAGCAGGTCGGAGATTATCCTCTGCATATGGCTGCTGTTCTTGAGTATGATCCTTGAGAATCCCCTGATCTCCTCTCTTGTCAGCGCTTCATCTGTCAGGGTCTCCGCAAAGCCTGTGATCGCCGTCAGCGGCGTCTTGAGCTCATGGGAGACATTCGATACGAAATCCTGGCGCACGAGCGATAGCCTCTCGATCTTCGTGATGTCGGCGATCGTGACAGCGGCAAGCTTCTCATCGAGAGCAGTGACCCTTATCCTGAATGTCCTCTCCCTGCCATGGCCTTTTATGAATGCCTCATCTCCGCACACCCCTTCATAGACCGCGATGGTGATCCTCTCCGTCTTCTTCCCTGAGAAGACAGATGAGGCGGATTTGCAGAGGTCACTGCTGTCAATGACGCTCTTCAGATCCTTCCCATCGATCTCATCTGCCCATGAAAGCAGCAGCGCAGAGCGTTTGTTGTGGAGCATGATCCGCTGTTTCCTGTTTATCAGGAGAACACCTTCCTCCATCGCATCGATTATCCCCTGATAGTGCTTTGCTATATCACTCCTCGGCATATCTGTACCCGATTCCCCATACTGTCGCGATGTTCTTCCCCATATCCCCGAGCTTCTTCCTTATAGAAGCTATCTGCACATCGATCGCGCGTTCTGTGACATGGTACTCCGCTCCCTTGATCCTCTCTATTATCTCTCCGCGCCTCAGCACATGTCCCTCAGCCTCGACAAGAGAGAGCAGGATATCGAACTCGGTCGCTGTGAGCACTATCTTCTCTCCCGATACAAAGCATTCCCTTGTTCCCTTGTCTATGCTAAGACCGCCGGAGGTGGATACGGCATCCATCTCCCTTCCTGAGCGCCTCAGGAGCGAGTGGACGCGCGCACAGAGTATCTTCGGGGAGAATGGCTTTGTTATATAGTCATCGGCCCCGTCCTCAAGTGCCTTTATGATATCGTTCTCACCAGTCAGAGCCGATGCGACAATGACAGGGATGCGCTTCGTGCTGCTTCCGCTTCTTATCGCTGAGAGCACATCCAGCCCGCTGAGCTTCGGAAGCATCAGATCAAGAAGCACCAGGTCAGGAACAGATGAAGATAGCATCTCCAGTGCCTCCTCTCCATCCTTTGCCTCCTCTGTGGTATATCCATGGTTTCTGAGGTGGAAAGCCATCAGTGCCCTGATATCGCTATCATCCTCGACAATGAGAATAGTCATAGGAAAATCGTACAGGCTGTTTCGATAATCTGCAATATCTGTATACTTATGGCATGGAGCTTTATTCCGCAGGCATTGATTTCACACTCTCCCCAGAGCTGTTTTCCCATCTCCAGAACAGGGATGGAAGCTTCCTTATGCATATCCATTCAGTGCTTCTGAGAAGATTCAGGTTCCCTTTCATCTTCCTTCTGACATGTGACAGGGCAGAGGTCATCGCGGAGGGGAAGCCATCGATAGAGCCTCTCGAAAGAGCCCTGTCTCTCAATCCTGCCGCAGTGAAGCAGTTCCGGTATGAGTATGAGGGAGATGAAGCTCTTTCAAGGATATTCCTTCTTTCATCCGGGGTTCTCTCGCCATTATTCGGCGAGGATACGATCCAGAGCCAGATGACAGCAGCAGCTGAGGCTGCGTCTCTTTCAGGGACCGCATCCCCGGCTCTCCGGAAGCTCTTCTCATCGGCTGTGGCCTTCTCGAAAAGCATCCATACTGAGATGAACACTCGGGTCTTTGATAGAACGATCGCGGAGGAGGTGGCAAGGAGGATAGGGAAGGGAAGGTCCGTCCTTATAATCGGATCAGGCGAGGGGGCAAGGATTGCAGCGGAGTGCCTCCTTCCTGGCAATTCTGTGACGATGACCCTCCGCGACGATACAAAGACATTCCTCATTCCTCCAGGAGCAGGGCATATACCATATGACTCAAGACGGGAATCAATCGGGGCTTTCGATGCAGTGGTATCCGCATCATCCGGGCTGTACCATACGCTCGAGGAGAATGACTGGCCTCTGGTGGAAAGGAAGCTTCTCTTTGATCTTTCCTCTCCAACTGATCTTCCCTCCTCATTCAATGCAATCCGGGTAGAGGATCTTTCTGTCCCACTCCCTGAGCGTGAGAAAGTCATTGCAGCAGTCAGAGCCGGTGCGGAGAGGGCTGTTTCTGAGTTCAGAGCCTGGAAGAAGAAAGCTGAAATTGCAGGAAGCGTGCATGAAAGGGCAGAGAGCATCGCATCGAACTCCATCCGCCGTTCAGCTGATGCTATCTCATCGCTCCGCCTGGATGCAGAGAAGGAAAAAGCCCTCCGCGAGGATCTCTATGAGAACATACGGAAGGCTGCTGTGTCAGAGCTGATTGCTAGAAAATCCTGAAGAAATTCGTATATGTCACGCTTTCCCCGCCCTTGAGGAGCTTTGTCTCCTCCATCTTCTCTATATCAAGAGGGCGGGTAGTGTCGCCGAATGAGAGCATCGGCTCTATGCAGACATACTGGCCATGCTTTGGAGCGCATGTCCACACAGTCAGAAGCGGCATGTCTCCCATGAATGCGGTGATTCCATGCTCGCCTTCGCTGCTTGTGAGCGTCACCTCGCGGCTTTTCACCCCAGGAAGGATGATCGCACCCTTGTCCGTCTCTGCTCTTGTCAGTCTGAGCTCATCTCCGACAATGAAATCATTCTCAACTACAAATACTCCGTTTTTGGCATATTTTCTATCAAGTTTCTCATTCTGCTCAAATGACACGGAGTAGGTCTCAAGGTCTGTTCCCTTTCCGTTCATATCAAGCGAGAATGCAGGATGCCAGCCGAATGTATACCAGAGATCCTCCTTTGCCCTGATCTCTGCCTTTGCCTCATAGCCGTCTTCCCTGACGGTATAGGTTGCTGTAAGGACAAAGCCGTAAGGATAGTACTTTGACCGTGTCTCCTCCGAATCCTCAAGACGGAATGTCACAGAGTCCTCTGTCTTCTCGACGAGCTCGAACTCCGTATCCCTTGCAAAGCCATTGTTCGGCATCGAGTACTCTCTTCCTTTGGCGGCTATCTTGTCATCCTTGGTTGGTCCGATCATCGGGAAAAGGAGAGGGGCATGGCGGAACCAGTACTCCTTATCCCCATTCCAGATATATTCAACCCCGTCCTTCACCAGGCTCTGGGGCTCTGCTCCTAGCGATAATACCTTCATCACAGTTCCATTCTTTTTTATTTCGCAAATCATATGAACTCCTGGAACGATTATATACCATCAGAGTTAGTTTAGCTGATATAATAATCGCATTATGGATACCGATTACAGAATCATACGCGAAGATGATGCTAGTTCTCTTATTGAATTCATGACGGTTATCGGGGGCGATACCGATAATCTATCCTTCTCTGCCTCCGATTTCTCATCAGTCGACCCTGAGGATGAGAAGTATGTCATCAGGGAGATGCGCAAGGGCAGGAATGTGTTTGCCGTTGCAATATCCGATGGGAAGATAATCGGAAGCTGCGACATAAAGGTCCAGGGGGAGGGTGCAAGGATAAGGCACCGTGCTTATATGGCAATAGCTGTCCGGAAGAATTACTGGGGAATGGGCATCTCTCAGCACCTTCTTGAATTTGCCATTGCCGAAGCAAAGGACCGCATGATCACAAAGATCGGAGTCCTTGTTCGCTCTGACAACAAAACCGCCAGGGACTTCTATGAAAGGAATGGCTTTGTCCATGAAGGAAGCGATTCCCGTCTGTTCTATATCGATGGCAAGTACATCTCAGGTGAGCATTACGGACTGGAACTGTAAAAGGAATCATGTTGATAATGATGGCTGAGTTCAGCGGATTGCTGCCATTGCTTTCATATAGAACAAGAATGTTGGAATCCTATTGCAGAAAGTCCTGAAAACGTGTATCTTCATGTAGTCATGCGCCCTTAGCTCACCTGGATAGAGCAACTGCCTTCTAAGCAGTAGGTGATTGGTTCGAATCCAATAGGGCGTATCGGTCCCTCATCTATGGATGGGGGATTTCTTTTGTCTTTGCAGATGATTGGTTTTGCTTTTATTTTCCTTTTCTTTCTTTTTCTGTTGTGAGGTTGGATGTTCGCTGTTATCATCAGATTGAGGAGCACACAATGGACGAAAACCTTGGAATGTTCAAAGCATATGATATAAGGACAAAGCATTCGGTTCTGAGCGAGAAGGCAAGGGTTGGTGTTCTTGCATCGATAGCAAGGTACTATGCAGATGATGCAGGCACGGAGGCCGTGATCCTTGCACGGGACGCTAGGCTTTACTGTCCTGAGCTCATGGAAGGTCTGATTGAGGCTCTGCTTTCATCGGGTGTTGATGTATATGTGAATCCTCTGCAGACAGGAACCTGCCAGTTCTACTATATGTGCATGTCAAATCCGTCTTTCGGCGGTGTCATGATAACAGCCAGCCACAATCCTGCTGAGTATGTCGGATTCAAGTTCGTCGGCAGAAACTGTGCTGCGATTGCCTCTGGCTGCGGACCGGAGGGCGGTATCGTGAAGATCAGGGAATACTATCTATCCGATGCAGGTATTCCTTCCGGGAGGAAGAGAGGAAGGCTCCATTACCTTATGCTTCAGAGGGAGTTCGTTGATTACTCGATGAAGCTTGCAGGAGTCGGGAAGGGCAGCCTATCGGGAATGAGGATCTATGCTGAGTTCCTTTCAGGCTCCAGCGGCTCTGATTTCCTCATGGCTTTTACCGAGGCCGGTGCTGATGTCACTGTATCCCACCTCGTTCCAAATGGCTTCTTCCCAGCGGGCGATCCCAATCCTGTCGTTGAGAGCTCGATAGCTCCTGCGAGGGAAAGGATGAGAAGCGGGGACTTCGATCTTGGCTTCTGCTTCGATGGGGATGGGGACAGGATGGATCTGATGTTCCCCGATGGAACGCAGATAATCCCCGGCCTGAATATGTCAGCCCTGATTGAGTATATCAAGCCGATATTCGCTCCTTATTTCAACGAGAACGAGCTTAAGTGCTTTGTGGATGTGAAGGCTATTCCGCTTGCTGTGATAGAGATCGCAAAAAGCGGTATAGAGCCCCATATAATCCGCAACGGACACTCATTCATAAAGGAGAAGCTTCTTGAGCATAAGAGCGAGGGGTATGTCGTATCGGAAGAGGAGTCAGCCCACTACTATATGAACTTCCCTGTCGATCTCTCAGATCCTTCAAAGGGTCTTATCGCAACTGAGAATACGCTCTTCTTTGCGCTTCTATCAGCTAGGGCCTACAAGGAGAACAGGGAGAAATACGACAGAATCCACAGGATGCAGGAGGGAATACACCGCTATCGTGAGTGGCCTCTGAACTTCAAAGATCCTTCGAAGATGGAGAGGATCATGGATGATGTCGAGAATGTGATGAGGGCAAAGGGGGCGACTGTGATCAAGCGTATGGATGATGGCTCTGATCTCGATGCTACGCTGATGCGCTTCAATCTTCCTGAGCATTTCGATGCATCATCATCCTTCCCATCATCCTGGTGCCAGGTTGCGCAGAGGATATCGAGAAGCGAGGATGCAATGACGCGCTGGGAGGTCGTTGCAAGCGATCCTGTTCTTTGCCAGGAGTACAATGATATGGTAAAATCCATAGCAGATGGCTATGTGAAAGAGGGTGCCGCATACTATTGATAGCCTGGAGTATCTATGAATGGTGTAGAGAGAAAGAAGGAAATCCTGAGGATCCTTACCCAGAAGGAAAGCGTCGATGTCGAAGAGCTTACACGCATCTTCGGAGTGTCAAAGGTCACAGTCCGCTCGGATCTCGATAGCTTAGAGGCAAAGGGCCTTCTCATAAGGACTCATGGAGGTGCGCTCTCTGCGGAGAACCAGAAGCTCATAAGGATCTTCACCGATACGATGACGGAAGAGGCGGAGGAGAAGGAGCGCATCGCGAAGGCGGCATCATCCCTTCTCCATGACGGTGATACCGTGATCATAGACACGGGCAGCACGACTGTTCATATCGCGAAGTATCTCAGGGGCAGGAACATAACGGCTGTCACAAGCTCGCTCCTGGCAATGAATGCCCTGATGAATGATGACACTGTAGAGCTTATCATGCTTCCGGGGATGCTCAGGCGCTATTCGATGGGAGCTATAGGACCACTGACGAAGAATACTCTCAATGATATACATGCCGATATACTCTTCATGGGTGCCTCTGCTATATCCTCAGATGGTGTCTGGAGCTCCAATCTTGTCGAGGCCGATACAAAGCGCAGCATGATCAAGGCCGCAGATACAGTATGTCTCCTGGCAGACAGCAAGAAGCTTATGATGAAAGGTCTTGGAAAGATCGCTCCATGGAAGGATATCGACTACTTCGTCTCTGACAGCATCCCTGATGATTTCAGATCGGAGCTTGAGGAGGCTGGTGTCAAGGTCATAATCGCACCGGAGGCATGATGGCAAAGGGCATATCCCTGGTAGGAATAAAGAAGAGAGAGGAGGCAGAGTCGCTTCTCTCTCTTTTCCCTGGGATCTCATTTGAGCTTTCATATGCAATGAATGAATCGTTTCTGGAGGAAGTGAAGGATGTCTGCAGAGGACGTACTGCTTCTGTCCATTCCCTCTGCCCAAGGCGTGCATTCTTCCCTAACTTCGCATCAAGCGACGAAAGCGTTCTATCCTGGTCCTTGTCCGGGGTGCTGGAAGATGCAGATACCGCAGCAGCGTTCGGAGCATCGATTCTTGTGCTTCATCCTGGGTATATCATCCCATTTCTTGTTCCTTCGGATAAGGAAGAGCGGATGAAGGTGATGGGAGGAGATGCGCTGAAAGACTACATAGCTATAGACAGAGGATCGATATGCACAGCTTCCTATATCCATGAAGCCCGGTACAGAGAGGCATTCGAGCGCATGATACCGAGGCTCGAGGAGCTTTCAAGTCACCTGAGAGAGAGGGGGATGACGCTTGCTGTCGAGAATCTCAACCCGAGGGCAGGGTATATGCTTGTCCATCCCGATGAGATGGTGGAGCTTTCAGCAAAGACCTCTCTTTCCTTCACTCTTGATATAGGACATCTCTATGTCTCTGCCGAACGCTTTTCCCTCGATTTCCTCTCATCGCTTGAGAGGATCCTTTCAACAGGACGGGTAGTAACAACCCACCTCCATTCGAATCCATCGGACAGGAGGACTGGAGTATATTCCGACAGCCATCAGAGCCTTGACCGCTTCTCAATGCCATGGAAGGATGCTCTGCGGATGATAGAGGACAGCGGTGCGAATATGATACTGGAAACAGTAGAGGATCCTGTACATAACCTTGAGCTTTTGTTTTCCTTATGATTTATGTTTTCTTTTCTTTTGGTAAGAATTAGTAAAAAAAGAAAAAATTATTCTTGCTAAAAGCAAATACCTGATTGATACTGTTCTCAGAAAGGAGTCAGTATGAAAAAAGGATTGGTATTTATTCTTATCGTTCTTCTTGCAATGTTCTCTGTATCCGCCAGCGGAAGCAGTGAATCAGGTTCAAGGGAACTTGTTGTCTACAGCGCAGCAAGCGAAGGAGAGGCTGAGAGCATCACAAAGGCGTTCAATGAGCTCTATCCTGATATCAACGTGACAATCATCAGAGCTGGATCTGGAGACCTTGTCACAAGAGTCAAGACAGAGTGGCCGAAGCCGGATGGCGATGTCATCCTTCTCATGGGCTCAGAGAACCTTGATCAGATCTACGATATGCTCATGCCATATACATCGGCAAATCATGACAAGATCGATGAGGAGAACAGGGACCAGAAGTCCGATGAGCCACGCTACTACGGCACATCGATGCCTCTTCAGGCAATAATGTACAACACAGACCTTCTCACAGCGGAAGAAGCTCCAGCATCCTGGGCAGATCTTGCGGATCCTAAGTATCAGGGAGAGATCGTGCTCGCAAATCCTGCATCAAGCGGATCGGCATATGCACAGCTCTATATGATGAACAAGCTCTATGGAATGGACTTCGTTGCCGATGTCGTCAAGAACACGACTTTCGTAGCATCATCCACTGCAGGTCCTGATTCGGTAGCAAGAGGCGAGTATGCTATCACAGTTACAGGCGAGTTCAACATCGCGAACAAGATCCAGGCTGGAGACCCGGTTGCATACGTTCTTCCAGAGGAAGGAACAGGAAGGAGAATCGAAGGCTCTGCAATCCTTGCAAACTGCAAGCATCCTGAGGAAGCAAAGCTCTTCATCGACTTCATGACAAGCACAGAGGCTTTCCAGATCGTACGCGATGAATGCAACAGACGTCCTGTATCGACAGAGATTCCGGGACCGGAAGGACTGCCAGCGCTTTCGGAGATGAAGTTCTTCATCTATGACACAGATGAGGCAGCATCGATAAAGAGAGACCTTGTACAGCAGTTCAACGGACTTCTCTGATAATCAATTCTCAGTGGTGGCCGCCACTTCCGGCGGCCTTTTCCTGAATGGAGTGAAAAATGAGCAAAAGCGTAACATATGACAAAATCAACAAGATCTACGATGAGAAGGGAAAGAACCCTGTCCATGCACTCAAGGATGTTTCCTTTACGATCAACCCGGGAGAGCTCTTCTGTCTTCTCGGCCCGTCCGGATGCGGAAAGACCACGCTCCTGAGAGCGACTGCAGGACTCGAGGAGATATCATCGGGAAAGATGTACTATGGTGATGTCGATATCTCCACCATCCCTCCTTACAGAAGGAATATAGGCATGGTGTTCCAGTCTTTTGCTCTCTATCCGCATATGACGATATTCGAGAATGTCGCATATGGCCTCAGAGTCAGGAAAGTCGATAACGAGACTGTGAAGAAGAAGGTCACAGAGGTTATGGAGCTTGTGGGACTGCAGGAGGAGCTGAAGAGGAATCCAAGCCCTACAGGACTCTCCGGTGGTCAGCAGCAGAGAGTCGCCATAGCCAGAGCTCTTGTTTATGATCCTGATGTGCTTCTTCTTGATGAGCCTCTTGCAAACCTCGATGCGAAGCTCAGGCGCTACATGCGCGCTGAGATCAGACGCATACAGAAGGCGACGAATGTCACGACGATCTTCGTAACCCATGACCAGGAGGAGGCTATGGCCGTCGGAGACAGGCTTGCTGTCCTCAGGAAGGGTGTTGTGGAGCAGATCGGCACATCCGATGATCTCTATAGCTATCCTGAGAATGCCTTCGTCTCCAACTTCATCGGTAAGATGAACTTCTTCGAGTCGACTGTCACGGATGTCGGCGATGATGCGATAACAGTACGTCCTGATACTGCGGATTTCAGCGTTCGCATCCCTATTTCCAGATGCCATGTCAATCCTTCAAAGGGCGACCATGTGCTCCTTGGCGGAAGACCGGAGCAGCTTGCAGTATCGAAGAGCGAGAGCTCTGATGCGCTGAAGGGAAGGGTAAGGATAATCCAGCATCTCGGATCATTCATACGCTATGAAGTGGAGATGGATGAGCGTGTCTCGCCTGTCACATTCGAGATCGATATGGATTTCCTTGACAAGAATATAAAGGAATCGGATGAGGTGTTTGTCACCATGAAGGAGGAGAGGATGTCGCTGTTCTCTCCTGAAGGAAGGGAGATATGAGGAAAAATGAATCCATGACTGACTTCGCGGCTGACAGGAACTCAGCTGTGAAGCGCTTCTTCTCGAAGGATTTCAGCCAGGTCATCGTATTCGCGATCCCGATGGTCTTCCTCGCGATATTCCTTCTCTATCCGATGTTCACAACACTTGTCAGGGCATTCATGGCACCGGCAGAGGATCTTGCATTCCACGGCTTCAGCCTTGAGAGCTTCAAGCAGTTCTTCACGAGCAATCTCTACAAGAAGAGCCTTCTGAACTCGTTCATCGTCAGCATTGCAGTCACGCTGCTCTGCATTCTCATAGGTGTTCCTATGGGATACTGCGTCGCAAGGGTGAAGATGCCCGGAAAGCGTCTCATACTCTCTTTAGGGATCCTTCCGATCATCATGCCATCGTTCGTAGGAGCATTCACATGGGTCATCCTTCTCGGAAGGAATGGGATAGTAAGGCATTTCTTCCGCCTTCTGCATATCGAGCTTCCATCGATCTATGGAATGTTCGGCATGATACTCTGCATGACGCTGACATACTATCCATTCGTGTTCCAGCTCAGCTATGGAGCATTCGCATCGGCAAATTCCCTTCTTGAGGAATCTGCTGCGCTGATGGGTGCGAAGAGATCGAGGATAATGAGGACCATCACATTCCCTCTGATTCTCCCATCTCTTGGAGCTGCTGCGCTTCTGGTATTCGTAAGGGCTATCGGAAACTTCGGAATCCCAGCGATCATCGGTGGAAACAACTACGTTCTCCCGACCCTCATCTTCTTTGAGGTCAATGGCTTCTGGAACATAAACGGAGCTTCCTCCATCGCAGTTGTCAATGTCGCGATAACAGCATTCGTGCTCTGGCTGCAGAAGTGGATGGTATCGCGTCATGAGTACGAGACAATCTCCGCAACGCATACCGATGTGAAGCAGCATGAGGGAAAGGGTGCGGTCATCATATCCACGATATACTGTGCGATCATACTCATAGTATCCCTGCTGCCGCAGATCACGATCATCGTGATGTCGTTCTTCGAGAAGTGGACAGGGCTCTTCCCTGAAGGCTTCACGCTCTCGAACTACACGAGAATCCCTGAGTACTCCAGCCATGAGCTCTTCAACTCATTCTATCTCTCGCTCCTTGCAACGGTGCTATGTGCTCTCCTCGGAAGCATAGTGGCATACATAACGGAGAGGAAGAAGCCTAAGGGAGCAGCCCTTCTTGATCTTTCGGTCATGGCTCCGTTCATCCTTCCCGGAACAGTTGTATCTATCGCGCTTCTTTCAGCATTCTCCGGTTCCAGCTTCATAAGGCTTACAGGAACCTATACGATCATCGTCATCTCCTACATGATCAGGAGAACACCGTATGTATACAGAAGCGTTGCGGCATCACTTACCCAGCTCAATCCATCGCTGGAGGAGGCCAGTACGATTATGGGAGCGACCTGGTTCTATACATTCAGAAAGGTAAGCGTTCCATTGATCCTGCCTGCAATCATCTCGGGATCGATCCTCACGCTTACGACGCTTCTTCAGGAACTCAGCACAACGATCCTTCTGTACTCAGGGCGCACAAGGACAGTTCCTATCCAGATCTATGGCGCAGTGCAGGATGGAAAGCTTGGGCAGGCGAGTGCTCTGTCTGTAGTGCTCCTTGTTGTCGTATTCGTGATTGTCTATGCGATGAACCACAGAAAGGGCAAAGGAGATTTCTCCTCATCCTTCAAAATGTGATACACCTCCTTTCTATACTGCTCTGAAGGACTGCTCAGCGATGGGCAGTCCTTCTCCTTGCCTCTGTGAATTGATCCTTTGAAAGACCCGTTGCAGGCAATGCCCGCTGCCAGATTCATATAATCATTGTTTCCCTGGTTGACATTATTGCTATAATACAAGAACCAGAACTGGGAAAATCATAGATGATGAGGGTGTCATGCTCAGTATCCATAGTCAGCAATACATAAGCCATATACGGAGCTGCAAGGTATTCCTATATCTAGATTGATTACACAGCGCGCAATTCTTTCCGCGTTTAAGGAGATGCTGAAAGATATTCCTTTCAATAAGGTCACTATCGCTGATCTATCGGATAGGACAGGGATAAACAGGCAGACGTTCTACTATAATTTCAGGGATATCTATGACCTGACGCTTTTCATGATCGAGGATGAGCTACTGCCCCTCATAGATGGTGAGAAGGATTTCAGCATATGCATGCTCAAGATATATGATTATTTCATTGGGCACCGGCAGATGCTTTTGAATATCTATAGCCACATAGAGATCAGGGAGATAAATCACAGACTTGAATCTGCAGTGAAGCACGTAGCCGAGACAATGGTTGATGATGTCATCATAGATTTCCCTCTGAGCGCAGAAAATAAGGAAGTCGCTGTGAAATTCACAGCATTGATGATCTCCGAGTTCACATCGCGCTGGATCGGTCTTGGCGCTCCTGAACAGAGGGAGAGATTCTCCCGTTTCGCAGATCTCCTTGAATGCAATATGAAGAGCACCATTAGATTCCTCCATGAAGAGAAATGAATTTATACAAAGGTACCTTTTTGTCTGAAAACAATACAAAGCCATTCAATCGTTCATATCTGGAATGCATCTCTCCTTGCAATATTAAAGGCATAGGAGAAATAGAATGGATATCAGGACAATGTCAGTGGAGAAGGGCTTCAACAAAGCCTATGAGTATCTTGACCGCAATCCGGAGGAGAATCTGCCGAAGCTGATCTCGTTGGTCAGGAAGATGATGCCTGAAGAGGAATATGAAGGCAAATTCATATTGTTTGAGATGGCAATCAACGATAAGGAGAGTCCTTGGCACAAGCTGCTTCTGTCCCTCTGGACAGATGTGGATGCTGATGTAAGGAAGACAGCTTTCCGCAACTTCATCGTGAATGCATTCTTCCGCTGGTCGCAGATGCAGAAACTCAATGAGAAGGCTTATGGTTTCAGAACACCCTGGACAATACTTATGGATCCGACGTCTGCCTGCAACCTGCATTGCACAGGATGCTGGGCCGCGGAATATGGCAACAGGCTCAATCTGAGCTTCGATGAACTTGATAGCATCATAGAACAGGGCAAGAAACTTGGCATCTATATGTATCTTTTCTCTGGTGGCGAACCGCTGGTGAGAAAGGAGGACATAATAGCACTGTGCTCAAAGCACTCAGACGCCCAGTTCCTCGCATTCACCAATGGTACTCTGATTGATGAGGATTTCGCTGATGACATGCTCCGTGTGAAGAATTTCATACCGGCTATCAGTGTGGAGGGGTTCGAGAACGCGACAGATGCAAGGCGAGGCGAGGGAACATATCGGAGAGTGCTTAAGGCTGTATCGATACTGAGGGAAAGAAAGCTTCCATTCGGGTTCTCCTGCTGCTATACCTCGCAGAACGTGAAGTGCATAGGATCGGAGGAGTATTTTGACTGGATGATAGACTGCGGTGCCAAGTTCTGCTGGTTCTTCACATATATGCCGATAGGGAAAGGCGCTCCTACTGATCTCATGGTATCTGCAGACGAAAGAGCGGAGATGTATCGCACAATAAGGGCATTCAGGAAGACAAAGCCGATATTCACCATGGATTTCTGGAATGATGGAGAATATGTGAAAGGCTGTATCGCCGGTGGAAGATACTATTTCCACATCAATGCAAACTGGGATGCAGAACCTTGTGCATTCATCCATTACTCAGACAGCAATATCCACGGGAAAAGCCTTATCGATGTCCTTTCATCACCTCTTTTCTCTTCCTACAGATCAAAGCAGCCATTTAATTGCAATCATCTAAGACCATGTCCATTGCTGGATAATCCTGAGGAGATAGTCACGATCATCAATGAGATACATGCAGAGTCAACGGATCTTGCAGCTCCGGAGAATGTGGAAGGGCTTGCCGGAAAATGCGAGGATAAGGCTGAGAAGTGGGCGCCTGTCGCTGATGGGATATGGAGTGAGGCGGAGGCAATGAAATGAAGAGATGTCCATTTCTGAAGCTGTTAACAGGCCCCGGACAAGGGCTGCAATCAGATTTCGGATGATATCCTCTTATATGTGGGTTCAAAGCCACCGGCTAGGCCGGTGGTCATTGCTGTTCAGCAGAGTTTTTCAGAATGCTTCCACTATTTCTCAATGACCTGCGGATCCAGAAGGAAATCATAGATGTTCACAGTCAGGATGCCGTAGTCATCATAATATGGCTGTATGATATCCTTTGTGATGATTATCTTCTTGAAAGAGTCATCAATCTTCCTGAAAGGTCTTATTTCCTGGGTTCTTTTTTCCTCATCTGGAAGAGAATATGCAGATTGTATGTAATATCTTAATGAGCCGAGATTGCATACGAAATCAACTTCCAATTGCTTGCGGATAATATTGTCATTCTGATCTCTTTCAGCAACCTGCACGACACCTACATCGACACTGAAGCCAAGCATAAGGAGTTCGTTGTAAATCACGTTCTCCATGGAATGGGTCTCTTCCAGCTGACGGAAATTTATTCTTGCGTTGCGGAGTCCAAGATCGGAGAAGTAATACTTTTTCGGAGTCTCGATATAGGATCTTCCACGGATATCGTATCTATTTGCTGCAGCGATAAGAAAGGAATCCTCGAGATAATCCAGGTATTTCTTTATGGTTGCGGAAGTGATCCTTGATTTCTTCACGCTCCGGAAGGTGTTCTTCAGCTTTTCAGGATTAGTCAGAGATCCAATGGAGGATGAAAGGATGTTAAGCAGATCCTCAAGCTCTCCGGTATTCCTGATTTTGCAGCGCCTGGTGATATCACGGATGTAAATCTCAGAGAACAGGTTCTGCAATGCAGCTGCTTTTTCTTCTCTTCCTTCTTTCAGAACAACTGTGGGAATCCCGCCGTAAAGCATATATTCTGACAATCCTGTGTATCTATCCCCGTTGTATACAGTCATGAACTCTGCAAAGCTCAGAGGCTGCATGTGGATTTCATCGCCCCTCCCTGCAAATTCCGTAGCGATATCCTTTGACAGCAATCTTGCGTTGCTTCCAGTCACATATATATCCATATTGGTGTTGCGGAGATAACCATTCAGGACAGCTTCGAAACAATCAAGCATCTGGATTTCATCCAGAAGCAGATAATACATTCCATCGTCAATGAGCTTGGAGCGGATATAGGCCATGAATTTCTCAGGATCTGCTCCGCGCTTTTCCTTTTCCATCTGAATCAGGTTCTCACCAATTATATGAAGATCATCACCAGAATCAAATGCAAAGCGGATTATATGTTCTTCATTCACGCCGCTTTCAATGAGATGCTGATAGAAAATATTGTTAAGCAGATAAGACTTGCCGCATCTGCGGATGCCGGTGATCACCTTGATCAATCCGTTGTTTTTTCTTTTTATCAATTTGTTTAGATACAAGTCTCTGCGAATTTCCATCTTGGCCTCTCTTGAAAAAGATTTCTGCAACTTGTTGCAATTTTCTATTCTAGAATAACCGAAAGATTCTCTGTTAACAACAGAAAACCTACATCTAGAAAAGATTTCCGCAACATGTTGCAATTTCCTATTGCAGGATTTCAAAGATAATGATTGGGAAAGGATGGATTGCATGGCTCGATGAGAACCTGCATTGGAATGATTCCTGATGCTCCTGGCTCGGAAGGTGGGAGGCTATTCCTCCTCTTTGAGTGCATCAGGTTCTTTTCCTGGAATGCCATTTTCTGACCATTCCATAGGAGGTGAGACAGGCGCCTCCTATGTAGTTGCTTTTCACTCTGTGATACCAGTGAGTCTTGATACTGACTGGCTGTCGATGAAGAGATTCCAGTCCCTATGCGTCTTGAGGATCGTAGCAGGGACCGATGATCGACAGACTTTGTGATTGTGGTGAAGGACCTTCTTCCATCCTTGCAGCTCTCATGCTGTCAGAGCAGCCTGTGATCCTCTCATTGCGCTTGAAGCGGAATATGAACTTAAGTAGCTCAGGCGGAAGATGATACCCATCTTGTATGATCTCCGTATACAGATCGTCGATGAGGTATCCGCTCTCTACCGTTCCAAGGATCTTTTCTCCTTTGTCCTTTGTCATCGTGGACATCCCGGAGTAGAAGTGTGTCAGCATCTTCAGTCCATGATCATATGCTCTTGAGATATCATCATATGCAGCGGATGTATGGGCCGCGGAGAGCATCACTCCTTCTGCATTGAGTCTGTCCATGAACTCTTCAGCTCCATCAAGCTCAGGGGCGAATGACCCGCGCCTCTCTGTCCCCTCAGCCTTCTCGAGGATGCTCATAGTGTATGGGATGTCTACAGCGCGGATGAATCGCACCTTTCTCCTTTGCTGAGAAGAATGTCCCCTCAAGATGTATTCCGATGAGGTTGGGTGGATCTTCTTATCGATTCCCAGATATCTGTCTATGAAGCGGAAGGGTGCCTCATCCGATGTGGAGACCGCCGTCGGCAGTATCGATGTCACGCCATACTCAAGATGGGCTTCCGATGCTCTTATGATCGCCTCATCATCGTCATCGAGGAAGTCATATCCCCGCCTCCGTGGGAGTGGAGCTCGATGATCCCAGGGGCAAGATACAGACTGTGGATATCAAGGCGGTCCTCTCCGCTGATATATCCTTCTGATACCTCAGCGATAGAAGTGCCATCTATCCTCACAGAACCATCAATGACTTTGTCATTAAGTATGATCTTTGCGTTTTCAAGAATCATAAAAGTATCTCTTTCTTTCATTTTATCATTAAAGATAAAAATACGAACGAGAAAAACAGATAATGATAAGTTAAGATGGATTATCCTTCGTTCTTTTCCTCAAGTTCCATCCAGCGCTCTGTCATCTCCTCAAGCTTTGCTTTCTTATCATTGTATAGCTTCGTCCTCTCAGCTATCGTTCCGTATTCATCAGTGGCTGCAGAGGCGAAGGATGCTTCGAGGATTGCGATAAGCTCCTCTGTTTCCGCTATCTTCGATTCAATCTCCTCAAGCTCCTTCTTCTCTCTGTATGTGAGGCCCTTCCTCTCTCTTTCCCTGCGTTCTGCCTTCGGTTTTTCCTTCGGAGCTTCCTCTTTCCTCTCCTCATCCTCTCTTTCCTTCCACTCTGTGTAGTTACCGGGAAAGAGGGTTATCCTTCCATCCTTTATGACAAGGAGCATCTCCGTTGCAATATCGAGGAATGTGCGGTCATGGGATGTTATCATCACAGTGCCGCTGAAAGAGGAGATATAGTCCTCAAGGTTCTCTATCGTCTCTATATCCAGATCATTGGTAGGCTCATCGAGGATGAGGAAGTTAGGGTTGGACAGAAGCCTTGTTATGAGGTAGAGTCTGCGCCTTTCCCCTCCAGATAGCATGCCGACAGGAGTCCGCTGCATGCGTGGAGGAAATCCGAAGCGCTCCAGAAATGATGATGCGCTCATCTCTTCCTTGTCAGATAGCCTTATTGTCTTCCCGATATCCTCGGCATATTCGATGATGGTCTTATCGGACCGGAGATCGCGGCCCATCTGATCATAGTATCCGAAGTGCGTGTTCACACCCTTGTCTATAGTTCCCTCATCTGGTTCTGTCCGTCCTGTGAGGATATCAAGGAGGGTGGATTTTCCGGAGCCGTTGCTTCCTATAAGTCCGATCCTCTGTCCTTTCTGGAATGAGAATGTGAATGATGAGAAGAGCATCTTCCCATCATAGCCCTTGGCTATATTCTCCGCTTCCAGAACCTTCTTTCCCATCCTTCTCGCACCGGAAGTGAACTCTTTCTGCTTAGGATCCCTGACGGAGTGGAGGGAGTCTTCCATCTCCTCTATCCTGTCCTTCCTGTTCTTATCCTTACCAGTCCTGGCCTTTGGCCCTCTGAGAAGCCACTTGCGCTCTCTTCTCAGTATAGTCTCAAGCCTTTCCTGCTCCTTCTCGTTCATCCTTATGCGCTCTTCGCGTCTTTCCAGATATTCGGAGAACGATCCGGGATGGCGGTAGAAGCGCTTTCTGTCCAGCTCCCATATGGAGGAACAGCACTGGTTGAGAATGTGCCTGTCATGGGTGACGATGATCACAGCAGCGCTGCTTTCCGATATCCAGTTCTCCAGGAATTCGATCGACGGGATATCAAGATGGTTCGTCGGTTCATCGAGAAGCAGGAGGTCAGGGGAGACTGAGAGCGCTCTTGCTATCGCTGTCTTCTTCTGCTCCCCGCCGGAGAGCTCCGACATCCTCTTTGTCAGGGGCTCTGCCATTCCGAGCTTCCCAAGGTATCCTTCGAATCTTCTTTCCGCTTCCCAGAGGTTGTCCTTCTCGATCTCATCAAAGAGCCTCTGGCTGTCGCTCCGTCCCTCTTCTATGGATGCTCTGTACTCAGCAAGCTTCCTTATGACGGGATTATCTGAGTCATAGAAGAAATCGGTGATTGTCGCTCCATCCCTGAAAGCGATGTCCTGGGGAAGATAGAAGAGGTTCGTGCCGTTCTTCATCGATATCTTCCCATCATCCGGGACGATGATTCCGGCAATGGCCTTGAGGAATGTTGATTTCCCCGATCCGTTCCTGCCGACTATGCCGGCTTTCTCTCCCTCCTCAAGCCCCAGCGTGGCATTCTCAAAGAGCGGTTCATCATTAAGCGTCTTGGAAAGATTCTCTATTGATAGGATATTCACACCGTGATTCTACATATTCCAGGTCTTTCTGTGAATTGCATCATCAAGCATTAATCAGGTACAATCGCCGCATGGTCAGGGATATCGATATAGTGCTCCGGCCCGAGGAGCAGAATGATGATGGAAGAAGGCGCGCCGTTTCAGTTAAGCTTTCAGTCTCTTCCGATGATATTGCCCATATGACAATCCTCAGGAAGAGCATCGATGCAAGAAGGAAGGATATAAAGATAAATGAAAGGATCCGCGTTTATATAGGCGAGGATCCTGCTGTGGAGAATCCTGTCATATTCCCCTATGTCGGCGCTTCTCCCGCTGCAGTTGTCGTTGGAGCCGGGCCTGCAGGGCTTTTTGCCGCGCTGACTCTGATCGAGAACGGTATCCGTCCGATAGTCCTTGAGCGCGGGAAGGATGTCCATTCGCGCCGTATGGATACTGCCTTGCTTTCACAGAAGGGCATACTTGATCCTGAGTCGAACTATGCATTCGGGGAAGGCGGAGCCGGTGCTTACTCCGATGGAAAGCTGTATACAAGATCCGTGAAGAGGGGGGACGTGGGCAGGATACTCCGTCTTTTTGTCCAGCATGGAGCCGATGAGTCGATCCTCTATGACTCGCACCCGCATATAGGCTCTGACAGGCTTCCAGGAATCATTGAGAACATAAGACGCACGATAACAGCAAGCGGCGGGGAGGTCAGATTCTCATCCAGGGTGACAGGCCTGATAAGATCGGGCGATGAGGTGAAGGGGGCATGCCTTGAGAGCGGAGAGGAGATTGCCGGTCCTGTGATACTTGCAGCTGGCCATAGCGCAAAGGATGTATATTCCTTTCTTCTGAAGGATGGTTTCGCGCTTGAGGCAAAGAGCACTGCAGTAGGGGTCCGCCTTGAGCAGCCACAGTCCCTGATTGATTCGATCCAGTACCATGCAGTCGGGAAACGCAGCTCCTTTCTCCCTCCAGCATCATATTCCTTCAAGACACAGGTCAATGGAAGGGGAGTCTACTCATTCTGCATGTGCCCAGGAGGCTCTGTGGTTCCCGCATCCACGGAGGAGGGCCTGTTGGTCATAAATGGCATGTCCCCTGCATCAAGGCGTGGCCGGTGGGCCAACAGCGGCATGATAACCGAGATACGGAAGGAGGAGATCGATGGAGATGATCCTTTCCGCGTCATGAGGTATATCGAATCGATTGAGCGATCTTCATTCATTCCGGGCTTCATAGCTCCTGCAGAGCGCATGACGGATTTCTGCTTCGACAGACCTTCCGGTACTCTCGCTGAGTCCACTTACAGACCGGGGCTGAAGGCCTCCCGTCTTGATGACATCCTGCCCCCAGTTGTCGTATCATCGCTGAGGGCTGGTTTCCTCGCGTTCTCCGATATGACAAGAGGACGGTTCCTGACCGCTGATGGCACTGTGATTGCGGCAGAGACCAGGACATCCTCTCCTGTGCGCATTCTCCGTGATGATTCGATGCATCAGGGCAGGGGACTTTATCCTGCAGGAGAAGGCGCGGGGTATGCAGGGGGAATAGTTTCCGCTGCGATTGATGGATCTGAGGCGGCTCTGAGCCTCAGGAGGGATTTCAATGGGTAGTGCAAAGAAAGAGATCAGGGATGGAATCAGGGATGGCTTCCCCATCTTCCTCGGTTACTTCACGACAGCGCTTGCATTCGGACTTCTGACACGTACAAGCGGCTTCACATTCGTGGAGGGCGTTCTTGTCAGCATCACGAACTTCGCAGGTTCCGGGCAGTTCCTGATGATGAATCTCTATAATGCAGGAACTTTCCTTCTCGGCATAGCGCTCTCCGTATTCTTCATAAACAGCCGCTATATCTTCATGGCAGCTTCTCTTTCAGGAAGGCTTGCTAGGCCTAAGTCCGTTCCAGGAAGGCTGATGTGCGGATTCGGTACGACCGATGAGGTCTTTGCTGTCGCATCCTTCAAGGGAATAAAGCTTCCATACACATATATGGCTGGTCTTATCTTCACATCCTACTCTGGATGGGTGTCAGGCACTGCTGTAGGATATGCGGCGGGAACGTTCCTTCCCGATGTCGTGCAGAAGGCTGCTGTGATCACTGTATATGCGATGTTCGCATCCCTCCTCGGAGGGGAGACAAGGAAGAATGGCAAGGCTCTCCTGACAGCAGCGGTATCTGCAGCGCTGAACTCCGTGCTGATCATCGCTGCAGGTGTGTCGACAGGTCTTTCATTCCTTATCTCGCTTATCGCGGCAACCGTATTCGGCGCTTTCATCTATACCGACAAGGAGGCTGGAATTGAATAAGATCGTGCTTATACTCACATGCTCTGCAGTGACGCTTCTTCCCCGCATAATCCCATACTTCGCATCATCATTCCTTAAGAAGCTTCCACGCTTTATACGCAAGTGCATGCTACTGCTGCCTGTGGCATCCCTCGGTGCCCTGATATTCCCGCTTGCGCTTACGGACTTCGGCCCTCTGTGGATCGCAGGGCTTGCTGGCGTTTCCGCCGCTTTCCTCACATCCTATCTCAAAGGACCGATGATTCTTGCAATAGTCATCGCCCTGCTCTCGACAACGGGAATGCTGATGGCTATGGGAGCTTAATGCGTATAGGAGTACATCAGGTAGCCCCCGCTGAGAGACTTTGCCTTGAAACCGTGGCCTCGGAGTATCCTGTATCCTATGTAGCTTCGCTGTCCGCTCCTGCAGTAGACATATATCATCTTTGATCTGTCGAGCCTATCGAGGTTATCCCTCAGATCATCCAGCGGGATGTTGATCGCACCTTTTATCATGCCGCCCTTTACCTCTTCCGGAGTCCTCAGGTCGACAAGTATGGATGATGAGAAGTCGATGCTGTCAGCATCATCGGGACGGAACTCCTCAAGTATTCCCTTCATCTTGTTCGAAGCGATGTATCCCAGGATGTTCACGGGATCCTTGGCTGAGGAGTAGGGTGGGGCATATGCGAAATCAAGATCGGCAAGATCCTGCACCGTCATTCCCATCGCTGCTGCCATCGATATCCTGTCAATGCGCTTGTCTGTTCCTGCTTTTCCTGCAGCCTCTCCTCCAAGCACACGTCCAGTGGTCTTCTCGTAGATGAGCTTCAGCATCATCATCTGGCTTCCAGGGTAGTAGGATGCATGGTCTGCCTGATACGTCATTGCGATATCATAATCAAGACCAAGACGCTTCGCATTCTCCTCCGTGATTCCCGCGGAGGCCGCTGTCATAGAGAATACCTTCATCGCCGATACCCCGCTGGCTCCTCTGTAGTGGCTCTCATATTCCGCGATATTGTCTGCTGCTATGCGGCCTTCCTTGTTCGCAGGGCCTGCAAGCGCTATCATCCCGGTCTCGCCCGATACAGAGTTCCTTACTGCCACAGCATCTCCTGCTGCATAGATATCAGGATCGGAGGTTCTCATTGTATCTGATACGATGATGGAGCCTCTTCTGTCAGTCTCAAGTCCTGCTTCCACTGCAAGCTTCGAGTCAGGACGCACCCCGATCGCAAGGACAGCGAAGTCCGCTTCATAGGAGCCTTTATCTGTGATGACGCTGATGCCTGAGCCTGTCTCCTCAAATGCCTTGACTCCTTCTTCAAGATGGAGATCTATCCCATTCTCCCTGATCTCCCTATGAATGAAGGAAGCCATATCCCGCGACAGATTCGAAACATGGTCCAGAAGCTGGATGATAGTGACATCAAGGCCCATATGCCTGAGATTCTCGGCAGTCTCAAGACCGATGAATCCTCCTCCGATCACGATGGCTTTCCTTGCCGCAAGAGCTGCATCCCGGAGAATGAATGCATCCTCTGTATGCCTGAGCTTGTAGATCCTGCTGCTATCTATTCCAGGAAACGGTGGCACGATGGCCTCTGCTCCAGGGGAGAGTATCAGCTTATCGTATCTCTCGCTGTACTCCCTTCCTGATGAAAGATCCCTGAGAAGCACAGTCTTTGCCTTCCTGTCTATGCTCACAGCCTCTGTTCTTACCCTTGCCTCAATCCGGAAGCGGCTCCAGAAGCTTTCCGGTGTCTGAAGAGTAAGAGACGCCTTGCTTTCGATTACACCGCCTACATAATAGGGCAGTCCGCAGTTCGCATATGATATATATCCGCTTCTCTCTATGATGATTATCTCTGCACTCTCATCAAGCCTTCTGAGCCTTGCCGCAGCGCTTGCTCCAGCTGCGACTCCTCCTATGATCAGAACTCTCATTTTCCCTCCTAAAGATCTATGAGTATATCCTCTGCGATCGGTATCACATTGCTGAGTGTATTCTGGACAGCTGAGCTGGTCTGCCCACTGTCCGTATCTGTATTTGCTGTATCCGCTTCCGATGTCACTATGCCGACGATAAGAAAGAGCATAGCAATTGCAATCGGCTGCTTCAGCGCTGCAATGAATCTTGCAGGGAGACTGCGCTTCTCCTTTTTCTGCATCGGCGGTACAAGCGATGATACAAGTTTGATTATTATCGAAAGCACTGTGAGGAAGAATGCTCCGATGATGAGTATGGCTGTGCGGAGGTGCACGATATTCCCATCAGAGTAGGATATCCCGATTCCGGCAAGAGCAAGGAATATCCCACCTGCAAGAGCGAAGACAATGACGGTGAATACTGCGAAGATCGCAGTGTATGACCGTTCCATGCGCATCAGCCTCGCATCGCTTTCCTTCTGGATCTTGCTGGCAGCTGCCTCGACCTCCCTCCGTATTATCATTACTGTCTCTGCTGCATTCCTGATCTCTCTGGTGGAGCCGATTCTCTCTGAATTGCAGATAATGCGCTCAAGCGCTGCATCATCAAGGTTCTGCATCTCATGGATAAGAAGGGCATCGGAAGGCATGCCATGTCTTTCAATGAAAGAAGTTGCTGCTTCTGGATCAAAATCTGAACGGGTATCCAGTAAGTTAACGAGCTCTCTGACCTCTGCTGCATCCATGGAAACAGGATACAGTATCATGATGCGATCCGCAACAAAGCAATGATATTGACGCAGTGTCAGAATGACTGTACATTACTATTGCTGACACTATGTCAGAATGCGGAGGCAATATGAAGGCAAAGGTATATTTCACTAAGGAGATAACCCCTGGCAAAGTCGTAGAAGCGTATCATAAGCTTGGTATAGAACTTCCAGGCAAGGTTGCTGTGAAGATCCATTCGGGGGAGAAGGGAAACCAGAACTATCTCCATCCAGAGTTCTGGAAGCCGATGGTGGATGAGCTTGATGGCACGATCGTAGAGTGCAATACAGCATATGGCGATGCCGCAGGTGGTGTCCGCGATAACACTGAGTCCCACCGAAAGCTTCTCGAAGAGCATGGTTGGACTAAGTACTTTCCTGTAGATCTAATGGATGCAGAAGGACCTGATGCGGTCTGGCAGATACCTCATGGGAAGATACTGAAGCAGAACGTTGTCGGAAAGAATATCGAGAACTATGATTCCATGATTGTCCTTGCCCATTTCAAGGGGCATCCGATGGGCGGTTACGGCGGAGCTCTTAAGCAGCTTTCGATCGGATGCGCAAGCAGGGCAGGGAAGGCCCTGATCCATTCAGCTGGCAAGACCGATGACAGATTCGATACCTGGAAGATGCATGCGGGAAAAGACGAATTCGCCGAAGCCATGGCGGATGCAGCGATGAGCGTTGTCGATTATTTCAAGGGAAGGATCGCATTCATAAATGTGATGAAGAATCTATCCGTTGACTGTGATTGCTGCCAGGTTGCAGAAGATCCATGCATGAAGGATATAGGAATACTTGCATCCCTCGATCCGGTTGCGATCGATCAGGCATGCATCGATCTTGTGATGAACTCAGATGATCCAGGAAAGGAGCACTTCATGGAGCGCGTCAATAGCCGCAATGGAATCCACACGATTGAAGCCGCAGCAGCTCTCGGCTATGGAACAAGGGATTACGAGCTGATAGAGTTCTAAGAGCAGAAGGGGCCGGGAGATCCGGCTCTTTTCATGATATCCTAAGTCAGTCTGCATATAAGCATTCATGATATTCAGGAAAAAGAGCAATCGACTCTGGTTTATAGCTGTTTTTCCATCATAATCTCCAAAAAGTGTTTAAGACAAAAGGAATTTCACCCCCCTATTCGTTGAAATAATGGCTTTCTTTCCCTTGACAACTCGATACCGGGGGGGGGTAGAGGAAATCCAGATATTTAGTAGAGGAGAGGATTGAGAGAATGAAAAAGAAATCAATTCTTGTGTCTCTCGTGGTTGCTATCCTTGCAGCAATGACATTCGTCGGCTGCTCGGATTCAGTAGTATACCCGAAGACCGTAACAGATGCGAAGATCACTCAGATAGGTGATTTCCTCACAGGTCAGAACTTCGATTCAAATAAATTCGAGGTTGAGGTAACCTATCTTGATGGCAGCAGCTCAAAGACTGTAGGCTCAGTATCCCTTGATTCAGCAAGTGAAGGTAAAGTTACAGAGAATTCCTACGTAACTTACACAGCAACAGATATTAAGGGCAATGATATCTACCGTGAGCTTTCTGTCTCCGTTTATGACATTGATAAGATCGAGGTAACAGGTGGTCCGGAATCCTATAGTGCAACTGTAGGAGAAAATCCGAAGATCGGTCAGAATACGGACTATGTGGTTACAGCATCCTATTATGCAAACGGTGTTGCCAAGACAATGCCACTCAGCTCAAATGAGTATACTGTGACATTCAATGCTTATGATGCAGGAAAACCAGAAGAAGCAGCAGAGGCTGTAGGCGCAACACTCAAGGTTGAGACCGCTGTTGGTGGCAGTAAGGATTTCCTTGCACCGATTCAGGTTACAGTAACAGACAAGCCCGTTACTCCTGTTGTCGTTGAGGAGATCACAGCTGTATCCTGGAACGGAAACTTCATGCCTTTCAACTATGCAGAGCTTCCTGAGATCGCATTTGAGGATGTGAATGTTTCTGCTAAAGTAGAAGACGAGACAGACCCAGTCACTCTTACAGAGGATCCTGGTATTGAGTTCAGCTTCGTTGATGCAACAACTCACCGCCCGATCAGATCTCTTGATCTTACTCAGACAGCAAATCAGGATGATCTTGCAATCAGAGCAGAGTATGATGGCGTTGTCGTATTCGGAAATGTAACAGGATATTCAGATGTTGAGATTTCAGTTACATATGAATCCGATGCCAAGCTCGTAAGAGGCGAAGCAATTCCTGCAATCAACCCAGCTGACTACATTGTCACAATGGTTGTTGATGGCAACGATCCTGAGGAGCTTACTCTTGATGCTTCTGCATTCATGTATATGTCCAAGAGCCAGGAGTACAAGGGAACAACCGTTCCTGAAGGAACAGATCCACTTGGAGTACGTGTAAACTACAACGGTATTTATAGTGCTACATATGCATTCACTGCAGAGGAGCTTGTTGGACCAGAAGAGGCAGAACCTGTTGCAATCACGGGAATCAAGCTTGCTGATGCGTATTATACAAGTGCTGTTCCTGCAACACAGTATTATAATGCTCTGCCAGTATTCGATCAGACACAGCTTGTATCGATAACAGTATCTATGAGTGATGGATCAACTGTTGTACTTCCAAAGTCAGATGCAATCGCAGCATATTACTATCTTGATGAGGATACAGCTCTTTCAACAGCTGAACCGACGGACGATGGTGATTATGATGCTCTCCTTAATGCAGCTGATATTCTTATCAAGGTTGATGCAACATATATGGGTGAGGAACTCTCATATTTTGAAACAATTGAGCTTGATACAGATCCTGTTATAGCAATTCTTACTCCGGAAGACACATATACAACAGCTTCTGGTGCAGACATAACAAATCCGATGATTGGAAATTATGTCCATGTGAATGTTGTTGCAAAGGATGCAGCTGGAAATGCTATCGATAAGGATTTCACCGATTACACTGTTCTGGATAGTGATGGTGCATATGCAGAAATTCCTGAAACAGTTGGAAAAGAAAATCTGACATACACTCTTTATGTGACAGATAATCCGGCTGTATTTACGAATGTAATAATCGATGCAGGAAGGAGTTTTGTTTCACCGGCACCTGAGTTTGTCCTTAAGCCAAACGATGCCGAGAAGCTTTATGCTGTTGGTACAAAGATTGATACTGCTCTCATTACTTCGAACTTTACTATTGACACAGAGTCTTATGATGTTACGCAGGGTGTCGATTATGAAACAGTAAAAGACAGTCTTGTAAAGGTTACTGCTGTAAAGGTCAATGCGAGCAAGACTCTAGAGACTGGTGAAAATGTAATTCCTGTTGTCATCACATACACTGACGCAGAAGGCAAGACCGATGCAACAGCACCTGTGAATGTAACAATTGTTGGTACACCATATGTCACAACACTGGAGCAGGAACCTGTTCTTCTCTATGATGGAAAAGAGTTCAAGAAGTTCGAACAGGGAACAGTATACGAAATTGCGAAATTCTCTATTTCTCCAGATTCCTTTACCGGAAAGGGTGATGTAGTAATCGCAGATCCTGCTGTATGGTGCTCTGGTACTTTTGTTAATGAGGATGCAGGGACTGTCACTGGTGATATGAATTCAAATTACACATTCACATTCACTTATTACAATACTGCGAACTTAACAAAGACAGAGAAGGTACTGGATATCACTTTGGGTGTTTATACCGAGTAATCCAAGATCCTTTGATAAGGAACATCGGAATTCCGATGTGTGACAGACAGCCTGTTCCGGTCTATATCCGGACTGGAGCAGGCGATCTTTCTAGGAGGCCGACTATGGAAGAGAAAGTAGAGTCCCTCCGGAAACAAAGGATCTCAATGGACAAGCGGCAGGAATGCCTTCAGCTGTTTGAAGAGGGATATGGCTACAAGAAGACGGCGCAGATTGCAGGACTGAATACTTATACGGTCAGGGACTACAAGAGGCGCTATGCATCAGGTGATACTACCTGGGCAGACAGGGGCTCGAGATAGGCTCCTTAACAGAGGGAAACAGAGATTCAATCTCGTTCCTATATAAAATATCCGTTGGCTCCAGAGTCTATCTTTGGGGCCTTCTTCATGTCATAGTATCCTGATTGTCTTTGCAAATGCATCTTTCTGGAATAGGGCAACGCCATAGCCTATGATTCTCCTGTATCCAGGGAGATCAAGGCCATATTTCCTTTCCCTGATCTGTCTGATTGCGTTATCAGCGGTATCGGTCATTTCGTCTTCTGAGGGTGCTTTCTTGAACTCGAATACAGCAGCAGCTCTGCTGCCTGGATCCATTAAGATTATATCCGGGCGTCCTGTTCCGGATTCATCATTGGAACTGACGATGTATCCTGTGATATCCGAGGATGCGGAAAGTATCCCTGCAATGAATGCATGGTAGTATGCTTCGCTGTAATCGTAATAGCTTATGGTCCTGAACATGAAATCAGAGATTATCTCTGAAACAGTCTCTGCATCTTTTGCCCATATTGCTGCAAAGAGCTTGGTCATGTCCTTGTTCTTTATATCAGCAGAAAACCATTCCTTTACTTTCGTTGCGAATAGCTGCCTTATTTCTTCATTAGGAATACGTACCATTGTCTGTGAATCAGAGCTGTATTCTCCTGCCAATGTCAGGTATCCCGATTCAAACATAAGACTCCAGATATTGTCTTTGCTGGAGTAAAGATCGTCATATGTAAGGTTCTCTGTGATATGCACAGGGATTTCCCTGCCATCTATAAGGGCGCTGTATTCATCTGTAATGGAAGCCCCTGTTTCTGTGATCATCCTTGTGATAACCCCGTTGTCACTGCTGTTGGCCCAGTAGTTCCTTGGAGATGAGGATCTATCAGCAAGAAGGGTATTGGCATAGCTTATGACATCCCATGGAGTGTATAAGCTTTCAGTACCTATCCTGTATCCGTCATACCATTTCTTCATTACAGATCCAGCTTCTGCAAGGCCTATATCATAGAGGAATCCATTTACTTCTTTTTCCGTAAAGCCGAAAGCATCAGCGTATTTAGGCTCAGTCATTGAGTAGACTGCAAGATTGTTCAGTCCTGTGAAAATGCTTTCCTTTGATATCCTCAGACAGCCAGTGAGAATCCCTTTTGCAAGGTCATTATTATCTTTCAGGACAGAGTAGAAGATTGCCCTGATGATCTTCAGCATCGGATCATAATAGCCATTGCCATATGCTTTGTCCAAAGGAACGTCATATTCATCAACGAGGAATAAGATTGGCTTCCTATAGTGGTTTCTAAGCAATCTAGCAAGCAGAGCCATTGATGAACGGATGTCAATCTCAGTTGAGGATGCTGTCATCAGTCTTCTGAATGACTCTCTGTCGTCTGGGAATATGTCATCATCAAGAAGGAAATGATACTTCTTGAAGATCTTCCCGATTTCCTTCTGAAGCATGCCGAATGCTGTTTCAAAGGAATCTCCATCAATCTCTCTCAGAGATAGATATATTACAGGAATCTTGTTCATCCATTCATCGATGAACCTCCTGTCTTCCATTATCGAAAGGCCTTCAAAAAGCTTTCTGCTGTCCTTTGTGATATCAAAGAAGGAGAGCAGGGTAGTAAGAAGCGTAGTCTTCCCGAATCTTCTCGGACGAGTGAAAAGAATGGATTGAGCTCCATCGTTCATGACCTCTCTGATAATCGATGTCTTGTCGATATAGTAAAGGTGGTTTTCTCTGATATATTCAAAACTGGATGAACCGATAGGAAGCTTAATACCATTCATCAAATATTACTCCAATGAAAGTATACACTAGCTTTAACTTTGAAGGCTATATCGATATAGAATCCGGCTTCATGTTTCCAGAAAGAGGATCTTATTCCGATATTTTTGGCATTTTAATCGCATAAAAATAAATTTCACCCCCCTATTCATTGAAATAATGGCTTTCTTTCCCTTGACAACTCGATACCGGGGGAGGGTAGAGTAAATCCAGATATTTAGTAGAGGAGAGGATTGAGAGAATGAAAAAGAAATCAATCTTATTGACTGCTGCTCTGATCGTAATTGCAATCCTTGCTGGTTGCTCCGATCAGGTAGCATGGCCCGATATGCCGCAGAAGGTAAATGATGCACAGGTCATCCCAAGGGAAGGCGCTGCAGATATACTTGAAGGTCAGGCATTCGATGCAAGCAAGTTTTCCGTAATGGTCATCTATGATAATGGCAAGAGCGAAGTTCTTAATACTCTTACTGTTTATGAGGATGATGGTGATCACAAAGCTCAGAATGGTGAGAAGCTTTGGGCTATTGCAGGACTTAATGTAGATAATGAGAACGTCTATGCAGAGGGTACTCTTGTCGCATACAGAATCAACTACATCACTGCAGAAGTCAAAGGCACGACTTATGCTAACGCTGCAGGTATTCCTGCATCTGATGTTGTTGTTACTGCTCATTATTTCGACAGCAAGAACGCAGAGAAGACAATGGTTCTTTCATCAAATGAGTATGAGCTCGTTGTTGAAGATGTTTCTGCAGAGATAGCTGAGAATGGCAGTGCTGTATCAACAGTAATAGTCAATGCTCTTGTTGGTTACACTGATGAGGAGAAGGCTCCTACGACATCATTCGATGTAACTCTTACCGGCGAAGCTGAATCCGAGGAACTCCCAGAGGGTGCAGTAGTTACTGGTATCACAGTGACATATAATGGAAGACTTCCAAAGCTCAATTATGGTGATGCAGAAGACCTTCCTGCAATCGATATGAGCAAGGTAAAGGTAGAAGCTACTGTCGAAGATGATGCTAAGACTTATAAAGTCGTTCCTGCATCTGTAGAGTGGGTTGATGGAAATGGACTTCCTCTGCTCGATGGCAATATGCTTGCTACTGGTGCTGCCGTCAAGGTTAAGGCTGTTTATGAGGATTTTGAAGCTGTAACCAGTACAGCAGTTGCGCTTTCTAATGTAACTGTTAACATCAAGCCTGCAAAGAATTTTGCTGCAGAGAAGCTTATTGCTGGTACCGCCCTTCCTGAATACACAACGGATGATATCATCGTTGAGACAAAGTATTACAACGGTGAGAAGGAAGTTTTCGACAGACTCACAGCATCTGATGAAGGTCTTGCATTCAAGTTCGGATTCGCTTATGGCCCTGATATGCCGACAGAGGTTTCTGCTCTTACAGCGATTACTGATGGAAAGGTTCCTGCAGCTGGTCCGTATGTAGCTGTATATGCCGAGTATCTCGGACAGCCTTCTGCTGATCTCTATGTCATTGGAACTGCTCAGCCAGCACATGTTGCTAAGGTAATAGATCTTACAGCAAAGCTTACTGAGACACCAGTCCTTTACAAGCAGCACTATGATACTGATGTAAGAGAAGCTCTTACAACAGCTCTTCTCAGTGATATCTCTGTTAAGATAGATGATGAGGTTGTTCCTCTTACAGCAGCTGAGGTTGAGATTGCTTACTCAACGGCTCAGGGTTCCTTCACCGAGCTTAAAGATGGAAAGAATCTTTCTGACACAAGTTATCTGTATGTATTTGTCCTCTATGATTACGGCGAAGAGGATCCTCTGACAGAGTGCATTGCAACAATCACTCTTCAGTCGGCTCCTGCTATCACAGGTATCGAGCTTGTACCAACATACACTTACAAGCTTGAAGGCACTGATAGACCAATGCTTGATTCTGGAATCACTTGGACAGTCAGAACATACAATGAGATTGGAACAGTAAGCGAGAATGCTGAAACATACACTGCATGGGTTGATGGCAACGGTGATAGCCAGAAGCTTCCGGCAGAAGTCGCAGCAGCTGAGACAAAGGTCTCTGTTGTAATCGGTGATGTCGAGTCTGATATCATAACAGTCCCTGCTGGTGTACCATATGTCGATGTATCAAGCATCACAGCAGCTAAGGCTGATACATACATTGCTCTTATTGATGATCCAATCAGTGGCAATGAGGATGATTATGCTATCGCTGGTTATACCACAAAGACAGGCGCTGAGGATCCTGAGATTATCGATGTGAAGAAGTCATCACAGCAGCAGGAAGTCAAGGCAACTGGTAATACTCTTAAAGTAGTTGTTTCCTATCTTGATAAGACAGGAAAGCAGCTTACAAAGGAAGTTAATGTAACAGCATTTGCTGGTACGGATTGGTCTGAACCAAAAGATGTTAAGCTTCTTCTTAACAGTGCTGAGATTAAGAACAATCAGATTGTAGCAAGTGAGACGAGATATAAGCTGTCAAACTTCACGCTTGCTGATGGTTCTTTTGAAGGTCATGGTGCACCTGCTGCCCCGAAAGTAGCATCTGTGACATATGGAACTACAACAATCAGCGATGAGGCAGAGTTCATAATCACATCAGGAACAGCTTATACATTTACAATTACATATGCAGATGGCACTACAGAAGGTGCGGAAACAACTGTTGTAATCAATGGTGTAAGCGGCAACTGATTGCATTTATTCCAACCTATCTGCTCACAAAAGAGCAGGTAGGTACTTTCTAGGAGGCCGACTATGGAAGAGAAAGTAGAGTCCCTCCGGAAACAAAGGATCTCAATGGACAAGCGCAAGGAATGCCTTCAGCTGTTTGAAGAGGGATATGGCTACAAGAAGACAGCGCAGATTGCAGGGCTGAACACATATACGGTCCGTGATTACAAGAGGCGCTATGCATCAGGTGATAAGACCTGGGCAGACAGGGGCTCGAGATAGGCTCCTTAACAGAGGGAAACAGAGATTCAATCTCGTTCCTATAGAAATATCCGTTGGCTCCAGAGTATTATAGCTTTGGGGCCTTCTTATTTTTGTATTTCCTATTAAATAGAATCTTTTATATGAAAAAACCTCACTCTAGGTGAGGCTGGGTTTTCCTGGGCGCGAGCAGGATCGAACTGCTGACCCCTACCGTGTGAAGGTAATGCTCTCCCGCTGAGCTACGCGCCCTTGTTAACAGCGATATAATACATTCTCTTGGTTTTAGTTGCAAGTATTCACTGTTTCTGATCAGGTATCTGTTTTCTTATCATGCTTATGTTTTCTTTATATAGGCCCTCGTTTCAGCATGTAATAAACAGGCAACTTATTTTGTAGCATAAATAATACAGAATATTTTAAATAAGTCAGAATCCAGAATATCAGTATCCATGAATCTGAATATGCTATAAGCCCTCCAAGGGTGCTGAAACTGTTGTCCCTCCGACCGAGAGGGTTGCTGCAATCCTCCCGACCCACCCTTATGGGCGATAAGGGAAAGGAGGTGCCCTATGAGTGGCTATCAGATTTTGATGCTCGTATTTACGGTAATCGGAATTGTAATAGCTGCTATGAAAAGCAACAGCCGCTGACCCTGACAAGTTGCGGCTGCATAGCTAAAACTTAATGGGACGCTGCTTGCTGCAGCACCCTTTCTGTTCCTAATTATTGCTTGAATGATGATCAGAATCAATATTCACGTATGCATAATGCTGATAATCATCAGCAATCTATCACAGAGGATAGCCAATGATTGCGTAGATTACTGCACCTATGATACCGCTTCCGAGGATTGTTGTTATCGGGCCAGTCTTCTTCTTTCCCAGGAGAATGAGCATAAGAGATGTTATGGCAATAGCTATCCAGTTTGTATTTCCAAGCGAGATGTTGTTCATGCCATTCCACCATGCGGTAGAGGAGAGTGTTATCGCTGCTGCAAGGACCATTGCCGCTATTGCGGGTCTCAATCCTTTGAGAACCCCTTGCACACCTTTGAGATTCCTGTAATGGAAGTAGATCCTGGCCATGATCATGACAATGGCTATGGCAGGGAGAACGTAGGAAAGGGTAGCTACGATTGTTCCAGGTATGCCAGCTGTCCTTGCTCCGACGAAGGAGGCGATGTTTATACCGAGAGGCCCCGGTGTCATCTCAGATATCGAAATGATGTCTGTGAACTCCGCATCGGTCATCCACCCACGGACCGATACGACTCTGTTCCTTATAAGCTCCATTGAGCCTATGCCGCCTCCGAAGCTGAACGCACCAAGGAGGATGAATGTAGTGAATAGATCGAAAAGTATCATGTGTTCTCCTCCTTGCCGATAGTGAATGTATAGATTCCTCCGATGATTCCGCAGGCCAGTATCAGTATGATGATATCCAGCTTGAATATGATGTAGGCAATAGACGCTGCAATGAACATCAGAAGGTAGATGATCTTCTTGTCCTTAAGTACGTTCCGGACCATTGAATAGGTGACGTTTATCATTACAGCAGCTACACCTGCCTGCATTCCTTTCAGGACAAGGGCAACGACCCTGTTTGTTCTGAACTCTGTGTAGAAAGCTGAGATTATGGCAAGTATGACCATAGGAGGCGTTACGGTTCCGAGCACTGTAAGGATAGCTCCTATCGGTCCTGCGATCCTGTAGCCGATTATTATCGAGGTATTCACAGCCATTACTCCCGGACAGGACTGGGCTATGGCTACCATATCCATCACCTCATCCTCGCTGATCCAGTGAAGCTCATCCACGAACTTCTTCTGCAGCATCGATATCACGACCATGCCACCGCCGAAAGTGCAGGCGCTTATCACGAAGCATGTCCGGAACAGCGTCCATAGCAGGTGGGCATTGATTGGTTTCCTGATTCCTTCCATGGCTGCATTGTAATTCTTATCGCGGATCTATCCCAGTCTGCTATAATGCCTCTGTAGGAGTTTTGCCATGAGATTCGGATGCTGCGTGAATATGGTTGCAACAGGAAAGGATGGAGTAGGAGCTGAGCGTATCGCGGAGGTCGCAGCTGCCGGGTTCGATTACTTCGAACTTCCGCTTGCAGGGCTTTCTGCTCTGGATGAAAGGGGTTTTGAGGCGCTTCTGGAAAAGGCTGCTGAAAGCAGTATCCGGTGCGAGTGCTGCAATAGCTTCTTTCCCTCTTCAATCCGCATTGCAGGTCCAGGATACGATATGAAGAAAGCAAGGGATTATCTCTATTCAGGGCTTTCCAGAGCATCGAAGCTCGGTGCTGTCATGGCAGGAGTAGGCTCCGGTCCTTCAAGGAGCATTCCCGATGGATATGACAGGAAGAAGGGATACAGCGAGCTGGTATCTTCATTCAGGATGATCGGGGATATTGCGGGGAAATATGGGATGAGGATAGCCATAGAGCCTCTTAGAAGGGCAGAGTCCAATATGATAACAGGATATGCAGAGGCGGCAGAGCTTTCTGAGGATGTAGGCATGGAGAATGTGAAGGCGCTCGTCGATTTCTATCATATGGCTGTCGAGAATGATGATCCGGAATCGATAGTGAAATACAAGGACTACCTGATACATGCCCACTTCGCATATCCAGCGCTTGGAACAGCCGATGAACGAACTTTCCCCAGAAGCATGGATGAATGGGACTATGCGCCGTTCTTCAGAGCTCTCTCTGATGCAGGGTACGATGACAGGCTGAGCATCGAGGCCTACTGCCATGGTGATTTTCCATCATCTGCATCCAAGGCTGTTGAATTCTTCCATGCCGCATTGAAATAAAGATCGCTTAACATACTTCCCATATGCTCTTTACATCGTCCGTATAAACTGCTCCGAAAGGAGAATACGATGAGAAAGACAACAGTAATGATCATCGCATCCGCCTTGTGCTTTGCTTCAGCAATGCCTATGGCGGCTGTCAGCCTCACTGGCTATGAGAACGGGAATTCATCACTGGATATCACATTGAAGGCACATTATGCATCAGGAAGCTTCAATGTTGATGGCGGTGTGATGGAGATTGTCGCATATAACAAAGCAAATTGTTTCGCATATGCTGTAAACGGTCATGATGGTGTGCTTGCTGCAATTGATATTGCAAAAGGAGAGAATCTCTCCTCTGTGGATATCGATGTGAAGGCGCTGATCAATGATGATGATTTCGCATATGGCGATATGACAAGCGTCGCGGTATCCCCAGATGGTTCTATGCTTGCTGTATCGCTTCAGGATGCTGACTATGATGAGGGGGGCCGTATTGCTCTCTTTTCATGCAATGAAGATGGAAGCCTGGAGCTTCAGAGGATATATGAAGCTGGTATCCAGCCCGATATGGTCACATTCTCCCCTGATGGGAACTATGTGCTGACAGCCGATGAAGGCGAGCCAAGGGAAGGGTACACGGATGATGATCCCGAAGGATCCGTTACAGTGGTATCGTTGCAGGATGGCACTTCAGCTGTCATTGGTTTTGATGCATTCGATAATGCGCTAGCAAGGAAGGCCCTTGCGGATAATGGCGTTGTGCTCCAGAAAGGGACAGATCCTTCAGAGGATCTTGAGCCTGAGTATATAGCTGTCAGCGGGAACAATGCCTATGTAACGCTTCAGGAGGCCAATGCTGTTGCTGTCCTTGATCTCGATAAGATGATCTTCACAGGAATTTACAGCATCGGCTATGAGGATTACTCCAAAGTCCCTGTCGATATCGACAAGAAGGATGATGCATACAACCCAGCAACATATGAAACTCTCCGCGGGGTAAGGATGCCAGATGCCATTGCATGCTTCACAGTCGATGGAACAGATTATATCGTGACCGCAAATGAAGGCGATGCGAGGGAGTGGGGCGATTATCTCAATGAGGATGAGAGGGACTTCGGCGATGGCGATGCATCACCGACAGGAGCAATCACCGCAGAGAACTCAGGTCTTGATGGTAAGGTTGTTTTCCTTGCATCTTCCGACTACGATGGTCTTGAGAATGGAATCGATTACCTCTATGGAGGAAGGACAATGACTATCTTCCGCGTAGCAAATAGCGGTCTTGAAGAGGTATTCACATCAGCAGATGATGCGGAGCGCATCACCTATGGCTATCTTCCTGAGTACTATAATGCATCCAACGACAATGCTGTCCTTGATGACAGATCAGGGAAGAAAGGCCCTGAGGCGGAAGCTGTGACAGTCGGAGAGGTAGATGGAAGGATCTATGCATTCCTTGCCCTCGAGCGTACCGGAGGTATCATGGTATATGATGTCACCGATCCTGGAAACAGCGAATACGTGAACTACATCAATACACGTGATTTCATGACTGTTGTCCCAGGTTCTGAGGTATATGAGGATGGGGAGCTTGACAAGTGGGTCACTGGAGGTGATGTGGCACCGGAGGGGCTTGCATTCGTAAAGGCTGAAGACAGCCCATCGGGAGAGGCTCTCCTCATCGCGGCATTCGAAGTTTCGGGAACAGTTGCAGTATACAGCCTTAGCTGACAGTAGCTGTTGATTCTGAGCAGCATTCAGGAAATAATAGGAATAGGAAGGACGCTGCAGCAAGCGGCGTCCCCTGATAAAAGTTAAAAGCGCGGACCGCTGATAAGCTTTCCTAGGGCGTAGCGGTCTTTGCTTTGCGAAGTAGCTATTGCTTTCCAACAACTGTGAATTCAATCATCAGGAGTTCATAATCACTCATAGCGCACCTCCTTTCCCTTATAAACCATAAGGGCGAGTCGGGAGGATTGCAGCAACCCTACCCACAGGAGGGATAACCGCTTGCCGTGCTTTCAGTCTGATTCACTTCTATGCTTTCTTTTCAGTGAAAGCGTATATGGAAGGGCTCCGATGATCGTTATGATCTCGGCAAGAACCATTGCCCATAGTATTCCGTCCATGCCCATGAAGAGGGGAAGGATGTATAGGAGTATGAGGCTTATCACAACACCCCTTGAAAGCGAGAATGCAAGAGCAGCACCAGGTGCAAGGATGGACTGGAGGAAGAATACCAGGTTTATGTTCACAGCCATCGGGAGGAATGAGAGCGAATAGATGATCACTATATGCGGCCCGATTGCCAGCACGTTCTCCGTTGCATCTATGAAGAGCCTGAGTATCGGAATAGGGAAGAAGATGCACATGGCAGCTGAAAGCAGGCCTGCGATCAAAGATGATGAGAGAAGGTACGAGAAGGACTGCCAAACCCTGTCATTCCGTCCTGCTCCATATGCTGTTGAGGCAATCGGCTGCACAGCCTGCCCGATACCTGCATAGAGATGCTGGAGAAGGAACGAGATCGTCATTATGACTCCCAGCACAGCAAGCTCATCCTTGCCTCCATACTTCATCGTCTGCCTGTTGATCATTATCGTAAGTGCTCCAATGGCAACATCGAGTATGCTTGCCCCGAAGCCTGATGCGATTATCCTGCCGGATTGTCCGATTATCCTTTCAGGCCTGATGATTCCCAGAGATGACTTCCCTCTCAGGAAGTGGGAAAGAAGAATGGATGTCTGTATCAGAGCGCCAAGCGCTGTCGCAAGACCGGCTCCGAACATTCCCATATCAAGCGGGAAAACGAAGAACCAGTCCCCGAATATGTTGAAGCATCCTCCTGTGAGGACAGCCTTCAGCACAAGAGATGGATGCTCATCGTATCTTATTACAGGAGCAAGATATGTATTGATGATGAATAGGGGAAGACCGATAGCTATCGGTATCATGTAGCTGACTGCATATGGCATGATCTCTTCATCGGCCCCGCAGAATGCGAGAATGGGCCGGAGGAAGACTCCTGTGAATACCCATGATGCGATTCCCAAAGCGGCAAGCAGAACCAGTGAGGCGATGAATATCCTCTTCGATTCCTCCATTTCACCGGCCCCTTTGGCACGGCTCATCAGCACGGAGCTTCCTATTCCGACAAGAAGGCCCACAAAGCATGCAAGCGCGAATAGCGGATTGATCACAGCAATCGCAGCAGCTCCGACAGGTCCGCAGGACTGTCCTACAGCGATTGTATCGACAAAGCTGTATACGGATGTCGCAAGCGCTCCTCCGAGCGAGGGAACGAGGTATCTTATGTAAAGCTTTTCGGTTCTTTCCGATAGAAGTTCTGTGTCCACCAGGTGATGCTACACAGAAAGGGGCAGGGAAGACAATATCCTTCTTGATCTGAGCTTGTCCTCGTCAACCTGCTTCTTGACTTCCTCTATGCCATCCATCTTCCTTATGGGTCTGAGATACGCCATGATCTCAACAACCATATCCTCGCCGTAGATGTCCTCATCGAAGTCCATTATATTCGTCTCGATCGTCAGCCTCGGACTGCTGTCGACGCTGGGTCTTGTACCTATGTTAGTCACAGCGTAATAGGAACCGGATCTGACACGGGCAATCGATGCATAGACCCCCTCAGGAGGAATCTCCGATGATTTCGAGACATCAAGATTGGCAGTCGGCATCCCTACTGTCCGTCCAAGTCCCTTACCATGAATCACCCTTCCTCTGAGTATGGCTATCGGTTCCATGGGCCTATATTCTGAAAAAGAAGGGAGATGGTCAAGAAAGAAGGAGTATGAGATTGGAATGGCGTCTAAGGCTCTCCCTGCCTGTCTCAATAGCCTGCCATGAGGAAAGATAATCATTCCCGGGACAGATATCCGCTTTCTCAAGGTAGCGTATGAATGCTGTGATGTTGTAGCTGAATCTATCGGAGAACTCATATGCCAGATCTGTCTTGCGGCTGTCGCTTACACCGTTCTCGATGCCATAGAGGGCATGTTCGATGTTCCTGGAGAAATAGAAGATGGAATAGGGGATGTGTCCCTTCAGCATCCTCATGCTCACAAGCGATGATATAGCTCTCCTCCTTTTTCCGTTCCGCTGCTGTATCGATAGCGGGAACGGGGTACGGATGCACTCTTCCGAATAAGCGATATGTGATAGGCTCTCATCCTCTACGATGTATTTGTCCGATATGAAGCATCCATCTGTATCGGTAAGCTGGATCACTTCTCTGATATCAGCGCGCTGGAGGCCATAGCGCCTTGATTCCTCCGAGACAATCGCATTGACGATCTTCACTATATTCTTCTGGCTCTTGGTCATCATGTCGCCGTTCATGACATGGAAAATGACTTCATCGGGTGAGAAGAAGCGCTTCATCAGCGATGAGAGCGCGTTCTCCTCGCTTTTGCCCTCCACGATGATTATCACAAGCTTCCGTCTATCACTCATCTCTCTTCCAGGCGTTTCTCAGTGCTTTCCCGATCTCAAAAGGATCTGTCTTCTCATAGATGTCCTCCTCTGTGCCTCCGAGGAGAAGGGATCTCAGGTATTCATCCCTGAGGTTCCCTGGCTTTACCTTGAGACGGATATACCGGTTATCGGGATTTGCCGTGCTGAATATGATGCTGTCGCTTCCCACCATCTCAAGGATGCGTAGATTGTGGCTTGTGAATATGAGCTGCCCCTTGGCTCCGCTCTCGAATACAGCGATCAGCTCGCCGAGCAGGAACTCGAAGATCGATGCATCGAACTCATCAATGACAAGGCATACCGATCTTGAATTGTAGACTGCAAGAAGGCAAGAGAGCAGGGATATGATCTTGATTATCCCGACCGATTCCGATCGCAGAGGTATGGGGGTGTCGTTCTTGTAGGAGACAATCTCGACGGCAATGCCTTTCCGTCCCTCTGCAGTCAGCTCCTCTCCGACTTTGTAGATTCCTATCCTCAGGCGTGGAACGATGGCGGTAAGGACCTTGTTCATCTCCTCGATGAGATCCTCAAGGAAGCGCTCCTCCTCGTTTGAGATCACTGCAGGTTTTGAGATGTCGATCATGATCCTGCCTTTCATAGGCCTTCCATGTCTTATCTGCTGGTAGGATATCCTGAGAATACCGCCGCTGAGACCTGAATCATCGGCAGTAAGGACGATGAATGATGTCTCTGCATACTCCTTCAGTGCCCTGATCTCAGGAATCGCTGCAGAGAGCATGGGATAGGCAGCATCATCTCCGAAGAGGAATGAGATATCCTCCTTCTCAGCCATTCTCATGGCAACCATGAGATCCAATGCTGTCTCCTTATCAGCCCTGAGCTGCCTGACAGCTGAAGAGGGTGCGATCTTCCTGTCCTTCCTGGAGAAGGAGATGATGCATCTTTCCCTCTTTCCTGGATCCTTTCTGTAAAGCGCTTCTGATGCGATTGCCGCAGCATCCATGTCGCTTGCAATCACAATCTCATAGCGGAGGATGCATATACTCTTGCCATCATCCTCGATGGAGAAGGAGAGGGACAGGGTGGCACTGCTGCTATCTATGTTTATATAATCATAGCTTCTGCCTGGAAGCTCTTCCCCTGTCATTATCCTCTGTATCAGCCCCAGGGCCTCAATTGCAGCGCTCTTGCCTGACCCGTTCTGCCCGTAGATCCCGAGGATGTCGGGAGTGGAAGAGCTACGGATGAATGATGGCATGGAGAACTCTCCCTGCCTGACATTCCTGAAATCCATGAGCCTGAGCTCCGCAACCCTTATATCGGACTTATCCAAATACCACCGTCCTTGCAGGCTTCGTGAAGGAAGAGAACACAGCAGTCGCATTCTTAAGATAGAACACCTCGGTATTTCCGTCGTCTTCATTGTACATTGCTCTCAGCTCCGGATAGTCATCAAGGACTGCTTTCCGGGCATCTCTTCTGTCATCTTCCACCGCTTCTGCCTGAATTCTAAGCCAGTCTCCATCAAGAAAAGCGCATATCTCGATGCGCGGGTTTGCATGCATCTGCATCGATACGCTCTTCTTCTTGCCCGTCTGTATATAGATCCTGCCGTCGTAAAGGGTTGCAGTCCCGAATGGTCTTACCCTTGGCTGCCCGTTGTCATCGGTTGCAAGATAGTATGTCCCAGCCTTCTTCAGAAATGCCAGTATTTCATCCATAAAAGTTCCTCCATCTATATACTACCACCATTTCCAATTAAAACTGTCTATGAAAGAAACTCAATAAATATTATAATCAAGTTAACACAATAATAAGGAGAAAAAGCATGAAGAGACTACTTGTAATTGCCATTATGCTTATTGCAGCATTCAGTCTTTGTGCATCCGGAAGCAGCGAGAGCGCTGCAGATGACGGAACATTCAAGATTGCCCTGATCATTGAGAATACAATAGATGATAAGGGCTGGTGCCAGTCGATGCATGATGGTATCACAGAGGCTATCGCAGCGATGCCTGACAAGAAGATCGAGTATTCATACTCGGAGAAGATGCTTCCTGTCGACGCTGGATCTATTGCTCGCCAGTATGTTGCGGATGGCTATGATCTTATCATTGCCCATGGTGCCCAGTACAAGAACTTCGTACTCGAGATGGCGGAGGAGTATCCTGATGTATCGTTTGCGTTCGGAACTTCCTCTGAGATCGGACCGGCCAATGTATTCACATACATGCCTGAGTCGGAGGAGACCGGATACATCAATGGTCTTATCGCTGGAACTGTCACAAAGGACAACATCATTGGTCTTGTAGGCCCAGTCGACTCCGGTGACGCCGCACGCTACAACCGCGGCTATGTTCTTGGCATACAGGCAGTCAATCCAGATGCTAAGATCCTTGTCGCGCATACAGGTTCATTCTCCGACTATGTCAAGTCCTCTGAGGTCGCGACTTCCCAGCTTTCAAGCGGCGCTGATGTCCTTACAGGTTCATCCCAGCAGGCTATCGGAGCTCTGAGAGCGACAGCAGAGAGCCCGAAAGCAATGTGGGTAGGCCAGGATCTTGCACAGCTTACGACAGAGGAAGGAAAGGCAAAGTGCATCGCAGCTTCCTCCTATAACTACGCAGCGGTCGTGATCGATCTTGTGAACAGAATCGAGAGCGGCGTTAAGGGCGGCGAGTGCATCCCGATGAATTTCGCAAACGGCGGATTCATATTCGAATACAACCCGGCTCTCGAGGCAGAGTGGGTATCTCCGGAACTCAAGGAGCTTGTCGCATCGACAATCGATTCATTCAAGGCTGATCCGGATGGAACTCTTGCAACCTGGGCAGATGTGGATTACTCCACTCTCTGATAGCAACTGACCAAGGCAGGGTTTTCCCTGCCTTTTCTCTCAGATATGGAAAACAGAATCAGAAGTCTCCGGATGGAGCACATAACAAAGCGTTTTCCCGGAGTCCTTGCTTCCGATGATATCTCGATAAGCGTCGGAGAGGGGGAAGTCCTTGCGCTCGTCGGTGAGAACGGTGCGGGAAAGACAACGCTTATGAACATCCTCATGGGTCTCTATCAGAGCGATGAGGGACGTATTTTGATCAATGACAAGGAAGTGCATTTCCGAGGGCCGGAGGATGCTTTCAAAGCCGGCCTCGGGATGGTGCATCAGACATATATGCTCGTCCACAATATGACGGTGCTTGAGAATATCGCTTTAGGCTACAAGACTGCCTGGAAGCATGCAAGCATCGATCTGGGCGAGGTTAGGAAGCGGATTGATGATATCTCTTCGAAGTACGGGCTGGCTGTGAATCCAGATGCATATATCTGGCAGCTCTCGGTAGGCGAGCAGCAGAGGGTTGAGCTTGTGAAGACGCTCTGCCTTGGCGCCAGGTTCCTTATCCTCGATGAGCCGACATCCGCACTCACTCCGCAGGAGACAGATGAGCTTATCGTGCTTCTTAGGAATATGACAAAGGAGCTTCCTATCATATTCATCTCCCATAAGCTTCAGGAGGTGAAGGCTCTTTCGAATAAAGTCACTATTCTCCGCCATGGCAAGGTTGTATTCTCCGGCAATACAGATGATTATTCCTCGCAGGAGATCGCTGCGAAGATGACAGGCCATGAGATCATACTTCCGAAGAACAGAGCAGGAGAGCCCAGCGGTGAGACGGCGCTTGAAATCGATGATATCACCGTGATGTCCGATATGAAGACCAAGGCTCTCAATGGCTTCTCGCTCTCTGTGCGCTCCGGTGAGATCGTAGGACTTGCAGGAGTCTCAGGAAATGGGCAGAGGGAGCTTGCAGAGGCGATAAACGGGCTCAGACGCACAGAGAGCGGAAGGATTGTCCTCAATGGAAAGGAGATACAGAATCTCTCTCCCCATGATGTCATAGCATCGGGAATGGGATACATACCAGAGGAACGCAATACCGAAGGTATTGTCCCTTCATTCTCCATCATGGAGAATCTTGTTCTCAAGGATATCTCCACGGAGAAGTTCTCCGATAAGGGAATCGTGAAGAAGAAGGAAGAGGAGGAGAATGCAGAGCGTCTTGTCGAGGGCTTTGATATAAGGTGCCCAGGGATAATGACGGCTGCGGGATCCCTCTCCGGAGGCAATATACAGAAGGTTATCCTTGCCCGTGAGCTTGACAGGAAGCCCAGCTTCCTTGTCGCTGTCTATCCGACCCGCGGTCTTGATATGGGTGCTGTGGAGTTCATCCATCAGCGCCTGCTTGAGATAAGGGAAAGCGGTATAGGCATACTTCTCATCTCAGAGGAGCTAGAGGAGATCATGAATCTCTCTGACAGGATCGCTGTGATCTACAAAGGAACGGTCCAGAAGGTCCTGAGACAGGATGAGGCTACTAAGGAGAGGCTTGGAATACTTATGGCGGGGGTGAAGGAATGACAAGAGGCTTCAGGATTGCCTTCAAGGCAGCCATAATACTTATTGCCATAGTCGCAGCAGTGCTGATAGCCTCTGTGATCCTGTGGCTTATCGGGGCAGAGGTAGGTGCGACGTTCTATACGATCTGCATTGCGCCTCTGACCAATATGCTCCATATCTCGGAGGTTCTTATCAGGGCGATTCCGCTCTGCATAATCGCAATAGGAATTTCTGTCGCATACCGGTCTGGAATAATAAACATCGGAGCAGAAGGGCAGATGGCAATGGGAATACTTGCATTCACAGGTGTTGCCCTTGCTTTCCCTGATGTTCCCCGCCCGGTCCTTCTTCCGCTTGCCCTCCTTGCGTCTGTGATCGGTGGCGGGGTCTGGGGCTACATCCCAGGCATACTCAGGGCAAAGCTGAATGTGTCGGAGCTTCTCTCGACCGTTATGCTCAACTACATCGCAGCCCAGTTCTATTCGCTCTGTCTCAGGACAATCTATCTTGATCCTGCAGAGCAGGTCTATGGAACAGGTACGCCGCAGTCGATGAGGCTGACGGAGAATGTCTGGCTCGGACGCATCACAGGCCGTCTTCATTATGGTGTGATAATAGCGATAGTGCTTGCTGTTCTCATCTACATCCTCATGTGGAAGACTACTATCGGATTCAGGATGAGAGCATCCGGTTCAGGTGCAAGAGCTGCGCGCTACGCAGGTATCAGCGTCGGATTCTATGCAGCGCTCTCAATGGCGATATCAGGAGCCTTCTCAGGTCTTGCAGGAGGAATCGAGCTTGCGGGTGTGCATAGAAGAGCCATCGAGGGAATAACGAACAACTATGGCTTCTCTGGAGTCGTCGTTGCGCTTTTCGGCGGTCTTCATCCGTTTGGCATCATCCCCGCATCGTTCTTCTTCGGTCTCATGATCTATGGAGCTACGCTGGCTCCCTCCAAGGTCGGTGTTCCTGCGAACATCGTGCAGGTCATGCAGGGAATAATAATCATTGTCATTGTCACAGCCCAGATGGTGCTGTCCAATGCATATTTCCAGGACAGGGTCTGGAGAAAGTACCAGAGTCTGAGGAAGAAGGAGGCCTGATATGCTTGATATCCTGACTAATATGCTTGCAATGTGCATACCATTCTCAGTTGCGCTCCTTCTCGCTTCCATTGGAGAGATGTTCAATCAGAGGGCCGGGGTATTCAATCTCGGATGCGAAGGCGTTATGGCAATGGGTGCATTCATCGGTATGCTCATCCCGTTCGCTGCAGGTGGCGGCGGTGCTGTATCACAGTGGTACAACTTCTTTGGTTTTGTGGCAGCAGCAGCCCTCGGTGCTGTGTTCGGAATCATATTCGCAGTCATCACAGTGACATTCCGTGCGCCTCAGGGCATTGCTGGAATTGGACTCCAGATGTTCGGTGTCGGAACAGCAGGTACGCTCTTCAGGCATTTCGTCGGAGGAACGCAGTCCATCCCAGGCATCCCCGATATCGATATACCATTGCTCTCGAAGATACCTTTCTTCGGAGATGTTCTCTTTTCCCACAATGCAATGGCATACCTTGCATACCTCTTCATCCCTGTCGCGATGTACATCCTGTTCAAGACACCCTGGGGCCTGAAGGTCAGGGCGGCAGGTACAAATCCCAGAGCCGCTGATTCGATGGGAATCAATGTGACAAGAACCCGCTATGAGGCTCTGATGCTCGGAGGAGCGCTTGCGGGACTGGCCGGAGCATATCTCTCGATTGCACAGGCGAAGATGTTCTCCGATACTCTTATCTCAGGACGTGGATTCATCGCAGTCGCGCTTGTCTATTTCGGGCACTGGCATCCTCTGCAGATAATGGGAGGTGCGCTCCTCTTCACATTCGCGCAGACTTTCCAGACGATTATCCAGAGCATGGGCATTTCATTCCCGTACGAGCTGGCAGTAATGCTTCCGTACGTTCTGGTCATCGTTGTCCTTTCCTTCACATCAAAGGATCAGACAATGGCTCCATCATCGCTTGGAAAACCATTCAACAGAGAGATCAGAACGTGATCACCATACCCGGGCGGAGCAATCTGCCCGGGATTGATCTGCATTGCCCGTACACTCTGTAGCTCCAGAAAATATTTATCCGGAAAATCAGAAAAACCTTAAGAATAATCTTGCACAATGCATATCTCTTGCTGTAATACTTCTCCGGAGAAATTCCATGGCTGTAGAATTGACAAAGGGAAGACCCATAAGTGCAATTATCCGTTTCGTGATTCCTGTTATAGGTGGAAGCCTCTTCCAGCTTTTCTATACGATTGCTGATACGCTTATCGTCGGACAGACAATAGGGGAGAATGCGCTTGCCGCAGTTGGATCCACAACTGTTTTCATCTACTTCATCCTTGTATTCATACAGGGACTCACATCAGGCTTCTCCATCATCCTCGGCCAGCGCTTCGGCCGTGGTGATATGGATGCAGTGAAGAGGTCTGTAGCTGCATCGGTCTATATTTCGATTGCTGTCACCGCTGTCATCACTGTGATAACATGCTCTCTCGTTCCTTTGATCGTCCGTCTTATGAAGATACCTGAGGAGATTGCAGAGGATGCCTCCATATATCTTCTTGTTGTTCTGCTTGGAACTGGTGCGACTGTATTCTACAATCTCATCTCGAATATCCTCCGTGCTCTGGGGGACAGCCGCATTCCTCTTATCTTCCTGGTCTTCTCCTCTGTTCTCAATGTTATCCTCGACATTGTGTTCATTGTTCCTTTAGGGATGGGGGTCGGAGGAGCAGCTCTTGCAACGGTCCTCTCACAGCTTCTTGCTGCTGTCCTTTCCGTCATAGCGGCTCTCCGGAACTACCCTGTGCTGAGGATCGGGAAGGAGTATTGGAAGCCTCATAGGCAGAGCATTGTCCAGAACATGCATATGGGATTCATCATGGGCTTCCAGATGTCTGTGATGTGCATAGGTCAGCTTGTTATGCAGGCATCGGTGAACAAGCTCGGGACATTCGCAATCGCAGGCTATACCGCTGCGACTAAGGTTGATCAGCTATCATCGCTTGTGAATCATTCATTCCTCACAGCAGTTGCGGCATATACAGCGCAGAACTACGGGGCGGGGAACGTAGATAGGATCAGGAAAGGCATCTGGTCCTCCCTGATACTTGCGGAGATCGCGGATTTCATCATGATCGGTATAATACTCTTGGTCCAGCCGTTCATTGTCCCTATGTTCGTGACAGATGCCTCCCCTGAGGTTTTCGGCTATGCATCGGATTTCTTCCTCATAACGCTTCCGTTCTATCCTCTTCTGGGGATGCTGTGTGTTTACAGGACCGCAGTGCAGTCAATGGGGAACTCCCTTGCACCGTTTGCTGCGTGTATAATCGAACTTGTGGCAAGATGTTCTGCTTCAATCATCTTCGGTGATATCTTCGGATACAGGGGCGTTGTATTCTCTACGCCTTTTGCATGGATAGGGGCCGATCTTCTTGTCATCCCTGTATATGCATATATGATCAGAAAGCTGCGGAGAACAGGAATAAAAGCATCAATCTGATGGAGGGATTATGGGAAAGGATAGATATTGCCCGCTTTACGGGCGCTGCGGAAGCTGTGCTTATGCCGATTCATCATATAAAGGCGAATTAATCGATAAGTATAATATCGAGAAGGAGCTTCTTGGATCTTTCGGCAGGGTATATCCTGTTCTTCCAGCCGATCCCATAACAGGATACAGGTGCAAGGTGCAGGCTGTCTGCGGCACAGAGCGTGGAAAGATGGTCACAGGAATCTACAGGAGAGGAACGCATAAGCTCATCCCTGTTAAAAGATGCATAGTAGAGGATGAGAGGGCATCCCTGATCCTCCGTACAATCAGGACCCTTTCAGATAGGTTCGGTATATCCTCATACGATGAGGACTATTTCACAGGGGAGCTTAGACATGTTCTGATACGTCTTGCAGCCCACAGTGATGAGGCCATGGTCGTCCTTGTGCATGGATCGCCTTCGATTCCCCATGTTTCGGACATTGCCGCAGCCATTCATCAGAAGCATCCGTTTGTAAAGACCGTTGTCACTATAAGGAATAATGAGAAGACAAGCATGGTCATACCTGAGGATTCACCCATGTCCGTAATATATGGAAAAGGATACATAACAGACAGACTCTGCGGTCTGAAGTTCAGGATATCACCGAAATCATTCTATCAGGTGAATCCATATATGGCGGAAAGACTGTATAAGATCGCAATAAATATGGCTGAACTCAGAGATGATGATGTCATTATCGATGCATATTCAGGAACAGGTACGATTGCACTCATTGCAGCCTCTTCATCAAAGGGCAGGGTCATAGGTATAGAAAGCTCCAATCAGGCTGTCATGGATGCCAGACAGAATGCTAAGCTCAATAGTCTGGACAATGCTGAATTCATGGAAGGTGACTGCCCGAAGATCATGAAGGAAATGGCAAAGAACGGCGACAGATGCTCTGTCCTCTTCTTGGACCCTCCCAGAAGCGGAGCAACAGAGGAATTCCTTGCAGCGGCTGGCAGGATGGAACCTGAGCGCATTGTCTATATTTCATGCAACCCAGTTACTCTTCAGAGGGATCTGAGATATATAAGAAGATTCCTTCCTTACAGCATAGATGCAATCCAGCCTGTCGATATGTTCCCAGGTTCCGAGCATATTGAGACAGTGGCAATGCTCTCCAGAATCTGAAATTTTCCATCTTTTTTCCTCTGAAAGCTGTCAGGAAAGCCTACTTAGCGCGTATAAGATTTAGGAGCTATTGAAAAGCATATATGCTCCTAAGGGAGGCCTATATGGCAATACTGAGCATGAAGGAGAAGCTTGAGATACTCAGGGATGCGACCCTGGAGGACGATGTCTTCTTCTCCAGCTGCCTC
>CALXKS010000073.1 GCA_944389015.1 uncultured Spirochaetaceae bacterium | reverse complement strand
TTGAACACTCCACATTATACAAGGGCAAGGCTTTTCCTTGGGTATAACCCCTTCCCCCACCACACCTGCAGAGCAAGTGGTTTATTTATCCCCAAGTTTCCCTTGGGGATGACCTTAAAGGCACTAACTAAACCCTCCAAATTGGTTTTTGGTCCAACTTGAAGGGTTCATTTCAAAAAAGAGGCCTGCCATGAAGCAAGCCCCTTTGCATATTTGTCCTGATTCTTCTGCTCTTACTTTGCAGCCTGAGCTATTGCAGCCTGAGCAGCAGCAAGACGTGCGATAGGCACTCTGAACGGCGAACAGGAAACGTAATCGAGTCCGACTGACTGGCAGAATGCTATTGACTTCGGATCTCCGCCATGCTCTCCGCAGATTCCCATCTTCATGCCCTTCCTTACCCCGCGTCCAAGTCCGACTGCCATCTTTATGAGCTTGCCGACTCCATCGAAATCGATGGTCTGGAATGGATCATACGGATAGAACTGCTTGTCAGGATCATTGACGTAGTGCGAGAGGAACGATGCAGCATCATCGCGTGAGAAGCCGCATGTCATCTGAGTGAGGTCGTTTGTTCCGAATGAGAAGAACTCAGCATCCTTTGCGATCTCATCTGCAGTGATAGCAGCACGCGGGACCTCTACCATTGTGCCGATCTTGTAATCGACCTTGAGGCTCTGCTCCTCGAATACCTTTGCAATGACCTTCTCCGCATGCTCGCGGCAGAACTGGAACTCCTTGTAGATGCCTACGAGAGGAATCATGATCTCCGGATGGACTTTGAGTCCCTGTCTCTTGACCGTTATCGCAGCCTCAATGATTGCCCTCACCTGCATCTCAAGGATCTCTGGATACACAATGGCAAGGCGGCATCCGCGGAAGCCAAGCATCGGGTTGAACTCCTGGAGAGCATTGATCTTCTTAGATATTGTCTCGACTGTCGTTCCAAGCTGAAGAGCCATCTCATGACGAGATGTATGGTCGTTCGGGAGGAACTCATGGAGAGGCGGATCGAGAAGACGGATCGTTACAGGAAGCCCCTTGAGCTCGCGGAATATACCGATGAAGTCCTCTCTCTGCATCGGAAGAAGCTCGGAGAGGGCAATCTGCCTCTCACCATATGTATCAGCAAGGATCATCTTCCTCATCGATATGATCCTCTTGCCTCCGAAGAACATATGCTCAGTGCGGCAGAGACCTACACCCTCTGCTCCGAGCTGGACCGCATGATGAGCATCTGCTGGAGTATCAGCATTGGTGCGTACAGCCATTGTCTTGAGCTCGCTCACATAGCCCATGAATTTCTTGTAGTTCTGGTAGAGCACCGACTCGGACTCATTCATCGTTCCCTCTAGAACCTGCATGATCTCAGATGGCTTCACAGGGATCTTCTGCGCATACACAGCACCTGTGAATCCATCGATGGACATATAGTCGCCCTCTGAAAGCCTCTGGCCATTGATCTCAAGAGTCTTCTTTATCTCATCGATGTGGATATCGCCACAGCCTGAGACACATGGGCATCCCATGCCTCTTGCAACAACAGCAGCATGGCTTGTCATGCCTCCGCGGCATGTGACGATTCCTTTGGAGACAGCCATTCCCCCGATATCCTCAGGAGATGTCTCTGTCCTTACAAGGAGGACATCCTTGCCCATCGCAGATGCCTCCTCTGCATCCTTTGCCGTGAAGTAGATCTCACCGCATGCTCCTCCGGGGGATGCATTCAGGCCGTGAGTGGCCTCCTTGAGCGAGAGCTCGCGGATATAGGATGTATCGAGAATCGGAGCAAAGAGCTTGTTGAACTCCGAAGCTGGAACGCGTGATACAGCGGTCTTCTTGTCAATAAGTCCTTCCTCGACCATCTCGACCTGGCTTCTCAGCCATGCGAAGATCGTCCTCTTTCCGTTCCTCGTCTGGAGCATATAGAGCTTTCCTTCCTGGATCGTGAACTCTATATCCTGCATATCATGATAGTGCTTCTCAAGTATCTCGCGGATACCGCAGAGCTGCTCATAGACACCTGGATTGACCTTGAGAAGCGTATCTATCTTCTGCGGTGTCCTTATGCCTGCAACGACATCCTCGCCCTGGGCATTCATGAGATACTCGCCATAGAACTTATTCTCGCCTGATGACGGATCGCGGGTGAATGCAACACCGGTACCGGAGCTCTCTCCCATATTGCCGAAGACCATCGACTGCACATTGACAGCAGTTCCAAGCAGCCCTCTGATATCATTCATCAGCCTGTACTTGATGGCCCTGTCATTGTTCCACGATCTGAAGACCGCATCGATTGTCTTGAAAAGCTGGTACTCAGGATCTGTCGGGAACTCCTCCCCTGTTGCCTTCTTGTAGATAATGAGATAGCGCCTGATGACATCCTTGAGGTTGTCGACATCAAGCTCTGTATCGAAGTGCTTTCCGTTCTCATCCTTCACTGCCTGGAGAGCATATTCGAACTTCTCATGGGGAACTCCCATTACGACATCGCCGAACATCTGGATGAAGCGGCGGTAGCTGTCCCATGCAAAGCGCTCATTGCCCGTCTTCTTGATGAGAGCTTCAAGAGAATCGGGATTGAGACCGAGATTGAGGACCGTATCCATCATTCCAGGCATCGACTGCGCCGCACCTGAGCGTACAGATACAAGAAGAGGATTCTCCTTATCCCCGAGCTTCGCGCCCATCATCTCCTCAAGCTTCCTGAGATTCTCAAGGACCTCTTCCTTCATTCCCTCTGGATATGCATTGTACTTATCCCAGAATGCACATGCCTCTGTAGTGATCGTGAATCCCGGCGGAACCGGAAGTCCGATTGATGTCATATCAGCAAGATTGGCTCCCTTTCCCCCAAGAAGCCCCTTCATGTCAGCGCTGCCCTCGGCCTTTCCATCGCCGAAGAAATACACATACTTTTTCTTCTCTGCCATGCTATACTTCCTAATTTCGTTTTACAGGGCAATGGTAATCCGGAGAAGGTAACAGGTCAATAGAAATGAGTAATATTCTGTTTATAATTCCTGAATATATAGATAATTATCGAATAAGAATGAAACAATGTTCCAAATAATGAGGAAAAATCTACGATTATAGGGTATGATATATCCTGAGGTAAAAGCATATGACACTTCACGAATCAGGAGAGATGTATCTTGAGACAATCCTCAGGCTCTCTGAGAAGCTCGAAATAGTCAGATCCATAGATATCGCAGATGAGATGGGATTCTCAAAGCCCAGCGTAAGCCGGGCCATGAAGACTCTCAGCACCAATGGATATATCACCATCAACCCAAGCACAGGATCTGTCAGGCTGCTTGAATCCGGACGCGCCATAGCAGAGAAGATCTATGAGCGCCATAAGCTGCTTTCGGAGTATCTTGAGCGCATCGGCGTCAATCCGAAGACGGCCCAGGAAGATGCCTGCCGCATCGAGCATGTCATATCCGAGGAATCATTCAACGCGATCCGCGATCACGTCAGGATGATGCAGAAGTGATCAGGCTACGCTGAACGCCCTGAGATCCTTCTTCTCAGAAGCGGCCCTAAGCTTCTCAAGCGCCCTCTTCTCTATCTGCCTGATCCTCTCCTTGGTAAGACCATAGCCTTCTCCGATCTCCTTCAGTGACTTAGGCTTTGCCCCATCAAGCCCGAAGCGCATCGCAATGATATCACGCTCCTTATCCGTAAGAACCGAAAGGATCGCATTGACCTCATCCCTGAGGGAGCTGTCCATGACCTGCGCCTCCGGACCATCTGCCTCATCCTCGATGAAATCACCGAATGTGGAGTCGCTCTCATCATCCTTCCTGACAGGACTGTCGAATGAAACGATGTCCTGGCTGATGGACAGAAGCTCATCGACAAGCTTCTCATCCAGCCCTGTGATTCCTGCAATCTCCTCAGTTGTAGGAGCTGTCTTCTCCATCTCATGCATGAGGCTCTTCTGCGCCTTCTGGATCTGCATGAGCTCATTGGACCTGTTGAGTGGAAGACGCACTGCCCTGGACTTCTCGGATATAGCCTTCATTATGGACTGCCTGATCCACCATACAGCGTATGAGATGAAGTGGTAGCCCTTCTCAGGCTCGAACTTATCGAGAGCTGTTATCAGCCCGATATTCCCCTCATCTATGAGATCGGAAAGCGGAAGACCGTTTCCGCGGAATTTCTTCGCAACAGATACGACGAATCTCAGATTCGCCTTTATGATCCTGTCCCTGGCTGCCTTGTCTCCGGCCTTCGCCCTGAGAGCAAGCTCGTATTCCTCATCATATGAAAGAAGAGGAATCCTGTTTATTTCCCTGAGATACACGGAAAGGACCTCGTTGTCGTTCTCCATCATCTCTATGTTTCTTGCTTCCATGGCGTTACCTCCTGCATGAATTGCTTTCATCTATCATTCGCAGGATGCATGCCAATTACTATATTTTATTATATTGAAAGGATTTGTATCAATCTATGCTTTATGTAGCAGAGAAGAATAACGGGTCAGAATGATACGCAGCAGCAATGAACTGCAAAAAGTGTATCATTATGACACTCAGATGTTCTCCGGGAGCCCTTCCGTGTCATTATGCCACGGAAATACGATCTTCACCGATTCCAGAAGATTCTTCCTTCCCTCTCCCGTGATGTTGAATGGAGAGCTGTCCACCGCATCAAGGAAGGACTTATAGGCATCAGCGATGAGATCGGAGATCATATCGCCTTCAGGGAGCGAAAGGGTGAACACAGGCTTTGCCTTCAGATACGAAAGCAGCTGATAGCGGTAGAATGCGACGAATTCAAGCGTCATCTCGACACCGGAGAGCCTTGGCAGCAGAGACGCTGTGTAGTCCTCGAATGCCTCCCTGTATTTCCTGGCCTTCGCCTCCAGGTTTCCTCTCCTTATATATGTGATACTCAATGCATCCATACTATTCCACCACGTTTTCAATATAATAAAGAATTCCGGAAAGTTAATACCTTTTGTGAGGAAATCATGAAGTTTGCTATTTTGCAGCCATCCCCTTGCCGTTTGATCGATTGATAAGTATATTCCATTAGTGATCCCTTTGGATCTGATTACAATTACAGAGGTGAAGCAAAATGAAGATCATACCGCTTGGTGACAGAGTTCTTGTAAAGGCTAAGGAGACCGAGGAGAAGACAGCTTCCGGAATCTACATTCCGCAGACAGCTCAGGAGAAGACGCAGATTGCAACAGTCATTGCAGTAGGCGATGACGAGACAATCAAGGTAAAGGCCGGACAGCAGATCGTGCATGACAAGTATGCTGGAACACAGATCAAGGACAACGGCGAGGACTATCTCATCCTCAGCTATTCCGACATACTTGCAATCGTCGAGTAAGCCTATACCTGTGATCATAATGCCGCCGGCGGAGTGCTGGCGGTTTTCTTATGCCTTCTCATCTGCAGATGCTTCAGACCAGTATGGAGACTATAAGCAGAATACCGGAGAGGATCGACAGCACAGAGGAAGGAACGCTTCTGCGGTCAAGAGCTGCGAAGAAAAGGGAGAGAACGGGGAAAAGTCCCAGAAGGAAAACCGTGATGGCATCGACGTGTCCCATGTAGTAGAAGACCCACACGATATAGTACGCGGTGATTGAGATGAAGGAGAGCGACATCAGCCTGGTACGCCATGAATAGGGCTTTCCATTCCCATTCTGAAGCATCAGTGCGGAAAGCATGAAGGAGATGATCGCGGGAACGGAGAAATACGCTGGCTGAAGGTCAAGCCGCCTCAGAGCATTCCCGGGAAGCGGGAATGCCATATAGAGCAATGCCGGGCATGCTGTGAGAAGAAGCAGCAGCAATCCAAGCTTATTCGATATCTTTCCTTTCTTATACAAATCAGCCTCTAATACAGGAACCGCTCGATCTTCAGCGCTATATTCCCAAGTGATGTATCCTCAGGTATGTAGCACTCCGGAAGCGAGCTGATCATTATTCTACCATATCCATGCGATAATATCCTATTATCGAGGATAAGCACCACCCCCCTATCCTCCTCGCTCCTTATAAGCCTCCCAAGCCCCTGCTTGAGCCTGAGCGTCGCATCTGGCAACGACATCTCGAAGAAGACCCTTCCACCCTTCTTCTCTATATTCATCGATCTTGCAGCCTCTATAGGAGCGGTAGGAACAGGGAATGGGAGCTTGACGATTATGACAAGGCGTAGAGTACGCCCCGGGGCATCGATGCCCTCCCAGAAAGACGAGAGAGCGAAGAGCGAGCTGTCCTCATCTGAGCAGAATGCGGAGAGAAGCGATGAGCGGAGCGCCGCATCATCCTGCTTCAGAAGACCATCGATCCTTCCTCTGAGACGCGAATAGACGCTGTTCATCATATCACGCGAAGTAAAGAGCACAAGAGCCCCGCCTCCGGCTGCGCTTATAGCCTCATAGACAGCATCAGCAACATACTCTGAGTATTCACTGCTCCTGTCCTTGTGGAAGGATACCCCATCATGGGGCAGCAGCAGCATCAGATTCTTCCTGTATTCGAAAGGTGATGGGAAGATTCCGGAAAGCTCCCTCTCCTTCTCCTCAAGAAGTCCGGATCGGCTCTCGAAATAGGAGAATCCACCATTTACCGAGAGCGTTGCAGATGAATAGATCACTGACTTAAGGTTCCTCACAAGGTATCTTGAGAGGACAGGTCCTGTATCCATCGGGGATATCCTGATCTCATACCTGCCATCCTGATAGCGCTCTGCATATGGGATCCTGCCATCCCAGTCGGAGAAGCGCATCCAGGCTGTCAGGGTATCGCCGAAGGAGGAGATCGTGGATCCATAGCGCATAAGGAGCTCAAGGGCTGTCGCATTGCTCTCAGAGGGATTCTCATTGTATCCTTGATAGACCTTCTGCCCTATCTTCCTCAGCTCCTCTCCAAGCCACTCCGAGTCGCTTATCCTCTCCCTGAAGCGCGTATAGAAATCACTCTGGAAGAGGACATCGTTCTCCCCCCTGCCATACTCCATGATCATAGAGGAGAGCGATGCGTCAAAGTTCTGCAGGAGCGTCCTTATATGGGCGATATCAGAAGCTATCTCCTTCCCAGTTCCCCTGACCTTCTCCTCCGTGGAAAGGAAATCGAGGATGGACGCTGAGCCGAATCTCCTCTCATGCCGCGTCATGTAATCAAGATATCTCGAGACAAGTGCGGTGGAGAAGACATCCGAGAAGATCTCAGTAGCCTCCTTCTCTATGTGGTGCGCCTCATCGATGACAGCATACTGATACGACGGGAGCACCGCATCATCATCAAAATCCTTTTCAGTCTCAGCCCGGTATTTGGCATCATAGAGGAGGATATGGTGGTTGGTCACGATCAGATCTGCCTTCTCGGCCTTCCTTCTTGCACCATAGAAGAAGCATTCCTGGAAGAACGGGCAGCGATAGCCCGGACAGTCCTTATCGTCGCATGCAAGCGGAGCAAACAGCCTTGCGGCCCTGGGATCATCGATATCCGCACGGGCACCTGTATCGGTGGATTCAACCCAGGATGCGAGGGCCTGTACACCGGCATCCCCGGAGCCTCCTTCCGCCACTGCTTCCCTGTACTTTCTGATGCAGAGGTAGTTCGCTCTTCCATACAGCACTGCTATATCTATATCCGAAGAGAGAGCCTCCTTCAGGAATGGGATATCCTTCTCATAGAGCTGCTTTTCCAGCGGTATGGTGCTAGTTGCGACCACGAAGCGCCTGGACTTGTCATCATCGAGCTCAGCCATGATCGGAGCAAGGTACGCGAAGCTCTTGCCGGTTCCCGTCCCAGCCTCGATCACCGCATGCTTCTCCTCCCTGAATGCCCTCATGACAAGCTCGGCCATATCATACTGCCCTTCCCTGTATGAATATGACTGAAGTGAGCTCTCCAGAAGGCCTCCATGGGCAAAGACCTCGGACATATCGATCATTCGGAATCGCTCCCTGAGTACTCCGCTATCTTCCGGTGCAGCGTCTTTCTACCGATTCCGAGAAGATCGGCGGCTTTCGTCTTGTTTCCCTTGCAGTATGATATCGTCTCAAGTATCAGCCTCTTCTCAGCTTCTTCCATCGTTATGGGAAGAGCAATGGAGAGCGTGCTCTCCCCCCTGCTCTCCCTTAGCTGCGGAGGGAGATCATCGATATCTATGACATTCGAGCGGGAAAGGACGACTGCGGCTTCCACCGTATTCCTCAGCTCCCTGACATTCCCTGGCCAGGAGTAGGAGAACATGGCCTTCCTTGCCTGCGGAGTAAAGCCCTCGATCTTCCTGCCATCCTCCCTGTTGAATGTATTCAGAAACGATGCAGAGAGCAGCTCTATATCCTCCTTCCTTTCCCTGAGCGGGGGAACCTCGACATGGACAACATTCAATCTGTAGTAGAGATCCTCCCTGAAATTCCCGAGCTCAACCTCCTTCTTCAGATCCCTGTTCGTCGCGCATATGACTCTGACATCGACAGTTAGGGTCTTCTCTCCGCCGACTCTCTCGAACTGCCTCTCCTGAAGGACCCTGAGGAGCTTGACCTGCGTCGCTGCATCGATCTCCCCTATCTCATCAAGGAAGAGCGTTCCTGTATCAGCAAGCTCGAACCTGCCTTTCTTCTGTGCCACAGCCCCTGTGAAGGCCCCCTTCTCATGACCGAAGAGCTCATCTTCAAGAAGCGACTGCGAAAGGGATGCGCAGTGGACCTTTATGAATGGCTTATCAGAACGCGTCGAAAGCGACTGGATCGCATCTGCGACAAGCTCCTTGCCAGTCCCTGACTCTCCTGTGATCAGAACAGTAGCCCGTGTGGGAGCAACCTGGGAGACTGTCTGCATCAGAGCCGAGATCTTCCCTGACTTTCCGATGATCTTCCCATAGCCCTGCTGCTTCCTGAGCTTCTCGATCTCCTCTGAAAGCTTCCTGTTCTGCTCAGCCAGCGCGGATGCCGAGATCGTCTTCTTCACAACCAGTGACAGCTTGTCGATATCAACAGGCTTGGTGAAGAAGTCCACAGCTCCGTCGCGCATCGTCTCAACAGCTGTCTCAATCGTTCCATGGCCTGTTAGAACGATGACAGGAAGGGTCGGATATGAAGACGAGATGCGCTTCAGAAGCTCATAGCCATCCATCTCAGGCATCCTGAGATCGGTGATGACGAGATCGACATTGTTCTTCTGAAGCTTATCCCAGGCTTCCTTTCCATCGCATGCGGTAATGACAGAATAGCCTTCATCGGTGAAAGCAAGCTCAAGACCGGATCTTATGTTCTTCTCATCATCAGCAATCAATAGTGAAGCCATTTCCATCCTCCTTGTTCTCAAGTGCCTTTCTCTGGCTCTGCGGAACCGGCAGCTTTATCGTGAAGACCGTTCCCTTGCCCATCTCCGATGATACGAAGATATCGCCATGGTGCTCCTTGATGACCTTGTATACGACAGTGAGCCCAAGACCGGTGCCGGAGGCCTTGGTCGTGAAGTAAGGCTCGAAGATCTTCTCCAGATGCTCTGGATCGATTCCCGTCCCGGTATCGCGGATGCTCAGCGTCACATAGTCGCCGGTAAGCTTCGTTGCTATCGTCAGAGAACCTCCGCCCGGCATCGCTGAGAAGGCATTCTCCACGATATTCAGCAGGCTCTGCCTCATATAGCGGGCATCGAGCTCAATGCGGGGAAGGAACTTCTCGAGATCGGTTCTCACCTCTATGCCCTTCTCCTCCGCTTCAGGCGTCAGGAACGTCACCAGATCCATCACCACATCGTTTATGGAGCCGAGCATGAGCTCTATATCCATCGGACGCACTGCGAAAAGAAAGTCAACGGCAATCGTATTCAGATGATCTATCTCCTCATCGAGGACAGAGAGATAACGCTCGGACATCTCCTCTGTGAGGCTTCCCTTGCTCCTGAAGGCCTTTCTCAGAAGCTGGAGATGGATCTTCATCGCAGCAAGAGGATTCTTTATCTCATGGGCAATGCCTGCAGCCATTGTCGTCATCGAAGCCAGTGACTCGGATCGCCTCAGCCTCGTTTCCTTGCGTATATCCTCTGTGATATCCCTGATGACGATATCCGTAAGGGACAGATCCCCTACGGGAATGCTCTGGAATGAGACCCTTATGATCCTCGTCTCATCTCCATGCTGGAAAGCGAAATCCTTGGGCTCAGCCTTCTCCTTCCCTGAAAGGACATTGAGGATGAATGCCTTCGCATCCCTGTCGATTATGACATCATCGAAAGCACGCCCCTCCCTGATCCTGCCCCTTCTGTCCGAAGGCAGGAGCATCGCCACAGAGTGCGATGACAGAAGGACCTTGTGATCCTTCGAGACAAGGATATGCCCTTCCGGAAGGGAATCGAATATACCTCTCAGCTCGCTGTTCTCATCGAGCGCTTCGGAAATCAGGCGGACTATCTCTTCCTCCGGAACGGATGAGAAATCATCGAGAATCTTTCTCAGAAGCTTATCTGACAACTGATGCCTCCCTGAGCGCCAGATCAAGTGCATGCCTGATGCTCATATTATATGTATCGGCAGAATCGAGTGATGAGGAAAGGGCTTTCCATACAGCACCTGCCCTTCCTGCGCTGATCAGCCCTGTCAGCATCCCTTCCTCGAGAGCACCGATGACCCTCTCCCTGAAATACCTGAAACCATCCATCTTCTCCAGAGACGAGAAGATCTCCTCCTCTTCACCGTCAGAGAGTCTGCGGCCTTTCATGAGAGCATCTGAATAAGCACGGACATGGCCATCCATCGCTCTCTTCTCCTCCTCGCCTGCGCCCTCTGCGAAGAAGAATTCATCGAATGACTGGAAATCGCCGGACACCATGAAATAGCGGAGGATGAATGCGCTTACAGCTGATGCAGTAAGCTCAGGGAATGTGAACTTCCTGACCCTGGAGAGTATCGTCTCCAGAAGGCGTCCTGGACGTGATGAGACAAGGATTAGATGAGAGTGGGCAGGAGGTTCCTCCAGCAGTTTGAGAAGGCTGTTCTTCGCTCCCTCGGTATAGTCCTCGGCATTCTCGAAGATCACTGCCTTCTCCTCTGTCCCTTCCTGCAGCCAGTCCTGTATGGCTCTGATCTCATCGATTGTCGCACCTGCTGTCTTCTTGCCTACTGAAAGCACCTGATCTGTCAAAAGCTGCATGACGCTTTCGGCAAGGGCTGCCGCAGTCTCATCGAATCCACTGCTTTTCTCTATATCAAGAAGGATGCCATCGATAGCGGAAGCTGCGGAGAAGACAGTGCCATCCCCCTCAAGCAGCTCGGATTTCCGCACCCCTGCGCTCTCCTTATGGAGCGATGCTATAGAGCTGTGGTACTGAAGGAGGACACGTCTGACTGTACGGATGAAGAAACATCGGGAGAAGTCCGTCCTCTGCCTTGTGAAAAGCTCATATGCAGCCCTTATCTCCGGACGGAATGGCCGTGATGCGAAATATGCGATATGCTCCGACGAAAGAAGAGAGCCATCCTCCCCCGTCAGATAGAAAGCCTCATCCAGCGCACCTGTGAGCCTCCCGGATCCGGGAACGCCGGAGAAAAGCAGGGACTGAGGCATCATGCCGCTCTCCGTTGTCTTCTCAAGCTCATCAGCCATCCTTGGCTGGATTGCCCTAAGGCTGTCAAACGCCATTTGACACCTCGTTTATGATATTCAGCACAGATGGGAAAAGCGGCTCGATGATATCATGGATGACAAGGCTGTTCGCAGTCAGCCCTGTTATGTCGATGAATGGCTGATAGTTCATGATCATCAGAATGATCGAAAGGGAGATCGCGGAGCCTGCGAGCCCCCAGACGAATCCCAGAGCGGAATCAAGGGCATGGAGAGCACTCGATGCGCTCAGTATATTGGCAAGCTGGCTGCCGAATATGCAAAGCACTATATAGACAGCAAGCGCGACTGCAACGAATGCGATAAGCGATGATACGAAGTAGTTCAGGCCTGAGACACTGGCGATTGCCTCTGCAGCTGTCCTTGTGAAAAGGAGTGAGATAGGTATTGCAAGCACAAAGCCTATGAGCTTTGTCGCGGATCTGCTGAATCCTGTTATGCATCCGGAGATGGCTCCGATGAGCACAATGGCAACGACCGCTATGTCCAGAATGCCGAACGTGAGCGATCCGATAGTGAAATTCCAGTCCATATGACGATGATAGCAGAAAAAGGATATTTTGGCACCGCACTACACATAATGCCCACTTAGGTATTATATTCCTGATATGGCTAATTTTCTGGCAGCCCTCTTCGGAGGCACTAAGCATGATAAGGATATGAAGAGGCTCCAGCCTCTTGTCGATAAAGTCAAGGCAGAGTACAGCTGGGCTGAGTCTCTCAAGGATGAGGACTTCCCCAGGCTTACAGCAGAGTGGAAGGAAGAGGTCCAGAGCGGGAAGAAGACCCTTGATGATCTTCTTCCCAAGGCATTCGCCCTTGCCCGGGAAGCGGCAGGAAGGACCCTCGGCGAGAAGCACTACGATGTCCAGATAATGGGAGCGATTGTGCTTCATCAGGGCTCCATCCTTGAAATGAAGACAGGTGAAGGAAAGACCCTCACATCTGTCCCTGCTGCTTACCTCAATGCCCTTGAAGGCAAGGGCGTCCACATAGTCACTGTCAATGATTATCTTGCAACCCGTGATGCAGAGTGGATGGGACGTGTATACTCATTCCTAGGAATGACCACTGGCGTCGTAATCCCCGGTCAGGATCCTGCAAGGAAGAAAGAAGCATACAATGCCGATATAACATACGGAACGAACAATGAGTTCGGCTTCGATTACCTCAGGGACAACATGAAGGGATCGATGGCGGCAAAGTGCCAGGCGAGGCATCACTTCTGCATCATAGACGAGATTGACTCCATTCTCATCGATGAGGCAAGAACACCTCTCATAATCTCAGGGCAGGCTGAGGACGATACCCCGAAAGTCCGTGCCGCGAAAGGCGTTGTCCCATTTCTCAAAGAGTGTGAGAAAGATCCTGAGACAGGAGATTACTATGAGCTTTCCGCTATGGATAAGCTCGACAGGGAAGCCTATGCAGCCTTTGATGAGCGCGGCGACTACAAGCTCGATGAGAAAGGAAAGAAAGTAACATTCACAAAACAGGGGATGACCCACATCGAGGAGCTTCTCAGGAAATCCGGGGCTCTTCAGCCATCGACAGGAGAGGATGGAAGCACCGTCTACTCACTCTATGATGATGAGAACTTCGAGCTTGTGCACTATGTCACACAGGCCGTACGCGCCCAGTACATGTACAAGCGCGATACCGACTACATCGTAAAGGATGGAGAGGTCCAGATAGTCGATGAGTTCACAGGACGCGTCCTTCAGGGAAGGCGCTACTCAGAGGGACTCCATCAGGCTATAGAGGCAAAGGAAAACGTGAATGTCCGCGGACAGTCAAAGACATTCGCTACGATCACATTCCAGAACTTCTTCAGGATGTATGAGAAGATCTCAGGAATGACCGGTACTGCCGACACAGAGGCAACTGAGTTCAAGCAGATCTACAACATCGATGTCGTTGTCATTCCTACGAATCTTCCAGTGCAGAGGAAGGATCTTCCGGATCTTACATTCTACAGCGAGGAGTTCAAGTACAATGCGATTGTCAAAGCGGTGAAGCAGATCCATGCAACTGGACAGCCAATCCTCATCGGAACGACGTCGATTGAGAAGAGCGAGAAGCTCTCAAGGCTCCTTACACGCGAAGGCATAAGGCATGAGGTCCTCAATGCCAAGAACCATGCAAGAGAGGCATATATCATCGGAGAGGCAGGAGCAGAAGGCGCTGTCACGATCGCAACGAACATGGCAGGACGCGGAACTGATATAAAACTCGGAGGATCGCCTGAGCATCTTGCGATGAAGAAGGTCGGCACAGAGGCTTCTCCGGAGGAGATCAGGCAGGCTGTGAAGGATATAATGCCTGAGTACAGGAAGGCCTATGAGAAGGTCAAATCCCTTGGCGGTCTATATATCATCGGATCTGAGCGCCATGAATCAAGGCGCATAGACAATCAGCTCAGAGGAAGAGCAGGAAGGCAGGGAGATCCGGGAGTCAGCCAGTTCTATGTTGCCCTGGACGATCCATTGATGAGGCTCTTTGCAAAGGAAGGCCTCAGAGAGATGATCGGAAAGCTCGGGCTCAAGGATGGAGAGCCTATCCAGCACAAGATGCTTGATAATGCCATCGAGAACGCTCAGAAGCGTGTCGAGCAGCGCAACTTCGAGATAAGGAAGAAGCTCCTTGAATATGATGATGTCCTAAATGAGCAGAGGAATTTCATCTACTCAGAGCGTGATAAGATCCTCGTAGCCAATGACCTTATTGAGAGGATCATCGAGAATACCAACGAGCTTATAGACGCTGCATGGGAAGATGCGGATGGCAGCAATCAGGAGTTCGCGGAAGCATTCCAGAGGCTATTCTCAATGAGGATTCCAGAGGGGATGGAGAACAACCGCGAAGAGATCAAGAAGGCAATGGAGAGCAATCTCCGGGAGAAGGAAGCAAAGGTCGGCAAGGAGAACTTCAATATCTTCATCCGCCTTGTCTATCTGAAGGACATCGACAAGAAGTGGGTCGATCATCTTGATGAGCTTGAGGATCTCAGAGAAGCAGCATCGCTTATGAGCTATGCTCAGAAGAATCCTCTTGTCGAGTACAAGAACACAGCATCAGATGCATTCGATGAGATGATTGAAAGCATAACCGAGACAGTGTGCAGAACTGTCAATGCTGTAAGGATAACCATCGGCCCAAGACCGCAGAGAAGCATGAACCAGCCTAAGGTCGAGGCAACGCATCACTCCCCTTCCTCCGTGCTGAATAATGTGCCAAGGGGTGAGGTGAAGACTGCTGTCACTTCTGCCTCCCAGGCGCAGAGCACGACCTATGTGCGTTCTCAGCCTAAGGTCGGGCGCAACGATCCCTGTCCCTGCGGTTCGGGAAAGAAATACAAGCATTGCTGTGGCAAGAATCTATAATACAACGGATTAAGATTCTGCTATATCGCTTGGAAATCACATAAGAATACCTATCGGCCACGCTGGATTTTCCCGTGGTCGATTCTTCTCTCTGTATTTCCGGGATCATTCGACCAGTACTTCGGAATATAGTGAATATGTCTCCGGAATTCAGTCAGATAATCCAGCAGATATCCTGGAATGCCCAGCTGTCATCAAATAAACAGAGCATGCTCGTCATGAGGGAAAATGGAACTCTTACACTCTTTTGGGAAAGAGTCTCTGAAAATCCCTGCATGCATGAATCAATATGACCGTTGTTGCCTCTTTTTGGTCTCCCATACATGTTTTAATCTGTTGGAAAGGAGGATTAAATTTAAAATTTTCAATTCATCAGCATGCAATTTGATTGCAATATGCAGTCATAAATATTAAAATCAAAATCGTAATACTATGCTGAAAAGCTGCATCGCAAAGGAGGAATCTTCAATGGGCAACATCACGACAATCAGCATTCGTATCGATTCTGATCTGAAGAAGCAGATGGAGAATCTCTGCAGGGAATTGGGAATGAGCATGGCAACTGCTTATACTATATTCACTAAGAAATGCATTAAGGAAAACGGAATACCTTTCAGGGTTTCTGCAGATCCCTTCTATTCTGAAAGCAATATAGAATTCCTTAAAGAAGGAATCAAAGCCCTAAATGCAGGAAAGGGAGTCGCCCATCCGCTTATTGAGGAGGATGATGGAACTGATATGGTATGAAAAAGCTTGGGATGATTACATCTGGTGGCAGATCCATGATAGAAAGATAAGGGATCGGATCAACAGGCTGATCAAGGAAATCAGCCGACTAGGAGCGATGAATGGCATCGGAGAACCAGAACGGTTAAAAGGCGATTTATCTGGATTCTGCAGCAGAAGAATCTCACAGGAACACCGTCTTGTATATCGTATCAAAAATGGCAGATTGGAAATATTAGCCTGTAAAGGACATTATGAGGATAGATAGCAATCCGCCATTATTCTATTGATCCTGATGAATTACCACCCAGGAGGCCTCCCGGCCTCCTGTCTATTGAGAGCTTTTCAGCCAATCACTTATTCAACAATAAGATTATCTACTTGCCCATCCTCTACAGAATAGGTATCAGGAGCTCCTCCAACAATCACCAATGGAGCTTCATCTCCGATCCTGACAGTATTGTTCTGATCAGGTTTGACTGTAATGTATATGGTTTCAGAACCAGTCCATACAAAGTTATGACCATTGAGATATCCTTTGTATATCAGATTTCCACCTGTTGCTTCAGAAATAATCTGATCCAGATCCGCAATGACTATTGAATTTTCAGAGAAATCGAAGACTGTGCCTTTCCACTGTCTTGTGCTTCCCATAAGAAATCCTGATGACGATGTTGTAGAAGGACTGGTACTGCTTATTGCAATCTGTGGATCAGTCATGACAATCTGATTCTGCTTGATTTCAACCTCAACACCAACATTCTCATCATCTGAAAGATATCCTATAAGACCGCCTGCATGATATGATGACTCAGCATATACTGACGTATTCTCTACGATGCATCCGGATATTCTGAATTTTCTTGAAGAATCATCAATAATGAGTCTTCCAGCAATACCGCCAGAACCCTCTGCTCCTATAACTGCTGAAGATCTGACCTTGATATTCTCAAAATCCGTATTTTCCGCGTAGCCAACAGCAATACCCGTAGAAGATGTATTGGAATCAACAATACAATTCTCGAATGAAAGATTTCTGATAGTCGCATTCAAAGCAATGGAAAAGAAACCATAAGGAGTATTATCATCGACACCTTGGCCATCAGCATCAATATTCAGACCAGATATAATTGAGCCATTTCCTTCAAATACACCTTTGAAAGCATTTGAGCTATCAAGAACCTTTCTATCACCTTTTCCTATCATGAAGTTCGGATAGGAAGAAAGATCATATGTACCTGTCCTGAGCTCTACCGTATCACCCTCGAAGTCATCAAGTCCTGTTGATACGATATTCCCGAAGCTTATTATGTCCTCAACCG
>CALXKS010000072.1 GCA_944389015.1 uncultured Spirochaetaceae bacterium | reverse complement strand
GCCTCGAGGGAAGCAATGAGTGCGCATCGCTCATGCTCCGCATAATACTCGGAAAGGATGACCTCGTGGTCACGGAGGTCAGGACGCAGAAGTGGATGCAGGGCATCCTTGAGCATTCGGTCAGGCTGGATGTCCATGCCGTGGATGGGGATGGGAATCTGTACAACATAGAGATGCAGAAGGATGACAGGGGAGCTGAGAGGAAGCGAGCGCGCTATTTGTTTGTAATACCATAAAAATACCAAGAAAAATCTTTAGGATTTCCAGAGAAAGATAAGGAAAAGAAAACCACATGATTGTAATGGAGCACTTGATAACAGGTGCATAATCGATAAGACTCCGAATTCATTTGTTTTCAGATGAAGGAGGAGCAAGGAGTATGCTGAAGATGGAACAGATTGCAACCATCAAGCAGATGAGCCAGACCGAAACAATAAGCACGATAGCTAAGGTACTGGGGATTGATTGGAAGACGGCAAGGAAGTATGCCGAAATGGAAGACTTCAATGTGAGCATTGAGGAAGCGATGGACCGGCAGCGAGCGAGCAAGCTTGATCCATACAAAGAGAAGATCGATGCGATCATGGAAGAGGAGGAGCGGAAGCGTACGCCACGCAAGCAGCTGTTCACAGCAAGGAGGATGCATTCGTACCTTGTCAATGACTGCGGTTGCAGGGAGCTGGAAAGCTCATACCTTCTGGTACAGCGCTATATGAGGCAGAGCCGTCAGAGAAGGCGCAGAGGATATTCAGAGCCAGGAACGATGCAGCTTGTCTGGCATCCTGGAGAAGCGCAGTGCGACTTCGGACAGGCAGTATTCATCGTAGATGGAGATGAGAAGACTCTCCACTACTTCGTGATGGCATTCCCGAACAGCAACAAGCGAGTGATGGTCGTGATGCCCGGAGAGAACTGCGAATGCGTATGCACAGCGCTCAAGGAGATATTCTCCTTCATCGGCGGAGTGCCGCAAAGGATCGTCTTCGACAATGCGACAGGAATCGGCCATAGAGTCCAGAAGACGCTGGAGATGAACGAGGGCTTCACCCGATTCCGGCTCCACTATGGATTCGGAACGACATTCGCGAACCCTGCCTCGGGCTGGGAGAAGGGTTCGGTAGAGAATGCCGTAGGAACGCTGAGACGGAACCTCTTCGTACCTGTCCCGATAATAAGAATACAACAGAGGGACCATCCTTCCGAAGAGCTTTGCATATGGCTCTGATGAGCCTCACTACAGGAGGGGAACACCTCAGGGGAAGCTATGGGAAGAAGACAGGAAAGCGCTGCTTGCTCTTCCGGAGAAAGAATTCACCGTGCATAGGATAGACTCGGTGAAGACGAGCAGCGTAGGCTCTGTCATCATCGATTCGAAGTTCATCTACAACCTTGGCCCTGCACATGCCGATGAGCGTATTCTGGTGGAGAAGACGGCATTCATGGTCGTATTCCTCGACATCAGGGGGAAGGTCCTGAAGGAATTCCGCAGGCTCTATGGGGATGAGCCAGAAGAGGTATTCGACATCGAGCAGATGCTTCCGGGACTTGTCTACAAGGCCGGATCATGGCGCAACAGCCATGTGCGGGAAGCTATGGAGGATGGGATGCTCAAGCAATGGCTCGATTCAAAGGCTGATGACAGGAGCGGGATGCGGAATGCACTCTCCGTGCTCTCCGATGCGACAGGAAAGTTCGGATTCGCGGATGCGTGCCATGCGGCAGGCAAGCTTCTTGCGAGAGGCCATTTTCCTTCTAGAGAGGACATGGAGAGCTACTGCAGCCGCATGAGGGAATGCAGCGAGGGCTTCTCGATCAATACAACAGGCGTGGAGCTCAGTGTATACGACAGCCTCCTTGCACAGGAGGCGAACTGATGAGGATAAGCACCACTAAGAAGCTTGAACAGGCCGAGAAGCTTAGGGCAGACATGAGATTCTGCTCGATAAGCAATGCCAGTGCTGACTGGTGCCTTGCCAATGCAAAGGGACAGGCGCTGAATTTCGTAAGCGAGTTCTTCGCATTGGAAGCCGAAAGAAGACACAGGACCCGCATCGCCAACATAGTCCGCAATGCAGGCTTCCCGTCGATAAAGGATCTCGATGATTACGATATACACGAGCTCCGTCTCCCTGAGCCGATGACATTCGATAACATGAAGGACCTGGATTTCATATGCGATAAGCACACGCTCATCATGCATGGCATCTGCGGCTCTGGTAAGACGATGCTCTCAATCTGCCTCGGGATGGAAGCCTGTAGAAGAGGATATAAGGTCCGCTTCTTCACGCTTGCACAGCTTGCAGTAAGGCTGAAAGCCGCTGCCCAGGAAGAAAGGCTCGAGAACTTCCTCCTTTCGCTCAGAAGCCTTGATCTCCTGATAATCGATGAATGGGGATACACTTCCATCGACAGCGAGAGTGCAGGTTTCCTGTATCGTGTCATTGCTGACTGCTATGAGCAGAAGGCCCTAATCATAACCACAAACCTCGCTTTCAGCGACTGGGGGCGACTATTTGCTGATGAGCAGCTTGCAGCTGCCATCATCGACAGAATCGTCCATTATGGGCATCTGATTGATACAGGCAAGAAGGATTGGAGGCTTTCAAATTCAACTATGAGTGGAAAGCAGTTCGTGAAAGCTGCAAAGGTTTCGGATTGATTCTGAAAGAGAGGTTACGGTTCCTCTTTTCCTTTTCGATTTTTCTCTGGAATTCTGACGATTTTTTTCTCCAAAATGTCTTGATTAAACACACGCTATTAGTGTGCCAGTTCGGTGCATATGACATAGACAGGTGAAACTCCTGTCCCGGCAAAGCCTAGCCAGCAGCCGGTATCCAGTCCTTGGATGCAAAGCCGCGAGGCCAGCATTAAGCGTAGGACGGAAAGCATGAGAGCCGAAACGCAAGTGAAGCGAATTGAGCCTCGTAAGGAAGTCTAGCAGGAGTCGAAACCCTTGTAGTGGTTGCAGACAGAACGGTTCACATCGCAAGTGGCGAGATGTGGATGTGCCTGCCGGGGTCTAAGAGCTTGGCGAGCATGCGAGGTGTCATGTGCATACCTGGGAGGTCTGCCTGATTCTGTGAGGACAGTAAACAGAGCTGAAGTCTATGAACGTAAGAGGCCTGTGAACATCAGGCAGAGGTCAGACCATCTCATAGTAGTGATGAAGCGTGTGAAAGCATGGGGAGCGAAGGGGATGGCAAGTCAGTGATTCCGAGATGGGAACATGGTCACACAGGAGGTGAAGAAGCCATGGAAACGGGAATCG
>CALXKS010000071.1 GCA_944389015.1 uncultured Spirochaetaceae bacterium | reverse complement strand
TACGACAGGAAATTCAGGAGGAACAAACAGCAGCAATTTCATTTTCATGCTTGGTGCCGATGCTGAAGCGGATATCTTCTTCTCTGAACAGCATGGAATGTATGCAGGAGTCGGTTTCAGTGTCAATTTCAGCGGAACAACTGACGTAGGATACAATGTCAATCTCGGATACGCATATAAGATGTATTTTGATGACTTTGACCTGCTTATCACAGCAGGACCGCATGTGCGCGGAACAGGCATTTCCGGCACTTTCGGACTTTCTGCGAATGTATATCTTGATTTCTATCTTACAGCGAACCTTTTCCTTCGCGGAGGAGGCGGATTGAGCATGGACTTCGTCAATTTCGGAGGCAGGACCCAGGGAATGTTCTGGATGTCGATTGAAGGGCCATATCTCGGAATCGGCTATTCTTTCTGAAACTATTATTAAGCTCTCAGCTTGTCATGAATCCTCCAAGCTGGATGGAAAACCAACTTGGAGGGTTTAAAGATGCTTGGCTGAGATCCTGCTTAAATTGCTGGATCCCATCCGGAAGAATGGTTTTCCGATCCATCAAAGATACTGACAATAGACGATCCTGCTCTTCAGAGTCCCTGCCTGCAGGAAGACATCGGCGGTGCTTGCTCTCTCAACATAGATCTCTTTTATGTTCTCCGCCCCATAGAATGCCATCATATCAATATTCAATATGGACATCGGAAGCATGATGGAAGTTATGGCAGACTCAGCAAAAGCCTCGCGTCCTATCGCAGTCAGGCCGGAAGGAATCACCACTGCCCTTACCCCTGCCCCGCGGAATGCACCATCAGCTATTGCAGCTGTTCCATTCGGCACGGCATAGAGAAATGAATCGCGGCGGGAAGGATATCTCAGAAGCGTACCTGATTGAGAGAACAGAACACCATCGACTGACCTGTAATGGGAATTTTCTCTTGCGACATCAACCCGCTCAAGAAAACCGATCTTATCCTCAAGCCCCGATTTCAATGATGAAGGAACAGAGATCCTCCTCAGATTCTCAGGAAACGGGGAGCAGATCTCCTCAATGCCTTCCGGGACAGCATATCTTGCATCGGGCTTTCCCGCAGGATAGAAGACAAGCTTCTTCCCTTTGAATAGCACCCCGTCCTCAGTTCTCATCGACTTCATCCCACCCTCTGCGATTATAGCCTCAAGGAACGGAAGAGAGGCCGGATCGGGACCGAATGAAGAGAGCGAACCGGGGATATACAGCCTCTTTATGGAAGAGGAGGCGGAGAATGCGGCTGCATCAACAGCTGTTACGGAGGATGGAATGACGAATTCCTCCCCTTCCTTCCTAGGCGGATAGAAGAGAAGGGTCCTCATCGCTCCATCATAGAGCACTCCATCTGAGCTCCTTAGCCTTTTGCCTGAAGCGGAAACAGATGAGACGTTCCTCCATGTGCGGAATGACTCCGGATTCACCGCTTCCACAGAGGGAGGAAGCACTATGGATGAAACCTTATTCGTCTTCTTCAGGAACATAGGACCGATCTGGACAATCCTGCAGCCATCGATCTTCTCCGGAACCGTCACAACTGTATCCTGTCCTGCATACTTCGCAGCTTCCGCTATTCCCTTTCCTGCTCTCTTTATCTCAAAGTCACCAGAACGCATGGAACGATAGTAGCATATAGATCAGGCGATGACGAGCATCATAATATAAGCAATCATTACTAATATCTTATGCAGATAAGCATCTCCTTGCTGTGCTGATACATGGATCTCATTTCACTGCTTTGATGATCAACCATGGCCCTTTGGCTTTAAGAACATCCACAGAGCTGAATCCCGCATACAGAAGCGCTTCTTCCAGCTCAGAAGGAGTCCTTATGGAAATACATGGAGAAGCGAGGATCCATCCGGGAGCATCGCCTCTATCGGAGAGCTCAGATGCTATATAGAAAGAGCCTCCCGGCTTCAGCACCCTCCATATCTCTCTGAATGACTTTCCTGTATCCTTCCAGTAGATTACCGTATCCGCAGCCAGCGCCGCATCATAAAAGGAGGAATCAGAAGGGATGGATTCGCATGACCCGGCAAATACAGTGCATTCCTTCCGGAAACGGCGTGTCCTTTTCATTGCTTTCCTGACAGACTCGCCGGAAATATCGATCCCATCCGCTCTCCGGCATCCTGCATTGATGAGCTTCCTGATGTAAAGCCCTGAACCGCATCCTATATCAATGAAAGAGAGGGATTCCACCTCTCCGATCGCCGATATTACCCACGATGCGAATGGACGGTGCCATAAATCCATCAGAGCAAGGAGAACACGCCCCGCAATTCCATGGGGCATTCTGCATTGGAGGATGTACTTTGTCTTTAACATCACGTGAATACGGATTATATTATAGAATAGATAGGATTCTTGTTAAAAGAACGTTTCTTAGGAGTGATTGCGATGACATTTGCTGAAAAGATGAAGGGTCTTGCACGGGAAGCTGGCAAGCATCTCGTACTTGCAGAAGGTCTTGAGCCGAGAACAGTCAAGGCTGCAAGAATGATTATGGATGAGAAGATCGCCAAGTCTGTAACGCTTGTCGGAAAGACCGATGAGGTAACAGAGAACGCCAGGAAGCTTGGAGTCTCCCTTGATGGTATTGATATCAGCGATCCGGAGAAGAGCGATAAGAAGGCGGAATTCGCCAATGAGTACTATGAGCTGAGAAAGCACAAGGGAATGACACCTGAGCAGGCTGCTCTTGATATCACAGATCCGCTCAGATGGGCTGCGATGCTTGTCCACCTCGGATACGCAGATGCAATGGTCGCAGGAGCTGAGTCGACAACGGCAAACGTGCTGAGAGCCGCTCTCACGATCATCAAGACAAAGCCCGGCATCAAGAGCGCATCCTCATGCTTCGTGATGGCAACAGACAAGAAGGAGTTCGGTGTAAACGGCTCTCTTATCTTCGCCGACTGTGCCACTATTCCGAATCCTACATCAGAGCAGCTTGCGGAGATCGCAGAGGAAGCTGCGAACAGCTGCCGCGTGTTCCTCGGTGCAGAGCCTGTCGTATCGCTCCTTTCATACTCGACAAAGGGCTCGGCAAAGGGAGAGCTCATCGACAAGGTCACAGCAGCTCTTGCTCTTGTGAAAGCAAAGTGCCCTGATCTGAAGGTTGATGGAGAGCTCCAGCTCGATGCTTCGATAGTTCCTTCCGTTGCAGCCCTCAAGGCAAAGGGCTCCGATGTCGCAGGACATGCGAATACTCTTGTATTCCCTGATCTCCAGGCTGGAAACATCGGATACAAGCTCGTCCAGCGCTTCGCGGGAGCTGAGGCCTATGGCCCGATCCTCCAGGGATTCGCAAAGCCTGTATCAGACCTCTCAAGAGGATGCTCTGCTGAGGATATCGTAGTGACATCTGCCATCACACTGGCTCAGGCTGCTACAGTATAATTTCCAGTATTCTGAGAGTAGCCCTTCAAATGAAGGGCTATTTTATTGCTCTATAAAGAGATAATAATTCTTCTGCATTCAGGGTCTCTGCCCTTTCCCCGCCCGTCAGCGAGACAGAAGAGAATGCTTCGTCAACAGCTTCGCGGCCCTTTGATCCGAATCCGGAGGAGAGAATGTTGTTGCGGAGCGTCTTCCGTCTCTGATTGAACAGCATCCTGACAAAGGAAAGGAAGCCTTCCCTCTCATCGTCAGCGACTATCGACTTCTCCTTCCTCTTCATGACAATCACTGCGCTGTCCACACGTGGAGCGGGGAAGAATGAACCTGCCTTGATTATATAAGGAACGGAGTTATCATACTCAAGCTGTGAGAGAACGGAGAAGGAAGAGTACGCATCGGAACCGGCCTTCGCTGTCATGCGCTCTGCAACCTCCTTCTGCAGCGTGAAGACCATCAAGGGAGGAAGCATTCCCCTCTCGATTATCCTTGCGATTATCTCGGATCCGACATTGTATGGAAGATTCCCTGCGATCCTCTCCGCATCGAATGGGATCTGGAACAGCGTTTCCAGCGCATCGCCTTCAACAAGTGTGAAATCCTCATCCGCAAAGGCCTCATCACGGAGAACAGAGGCAAAGCCATGATCGATCTCAAACGCTGTGACTGCAGCCCCTTTCTTCAGAAGAAGATGGGTTATCGCACCAAGACCGGGACCTATCTCCCAGACCTTCATTCCCCTCTCCACCTGTATCGAAGATACGATTCTTTCCCTTGCATCGGGATTGATGAGGAAGTTCTGCCCGAATTTCTTCGTCATGGCAAGCCCATGCTCTGCAAGAACGGAGGAGATCTCATTTATGCTGCTGTAGTTCAGGTTCCACATATTTCCCAGAGAATATACGATAGGCAATATCGATTGCAATGAGGAGAACGGAGAGAAGGAGGAGAACAGCATATCCAGCAAGGTCCTCAGATCGCGGGAAGAGAGCCGAAACTCTGAAGATCAGCTCCACAGCTTCATATGCAATCCGGAGAAGGCACCCTGCAAAAGGGAACACTGCGGCAAGGATCGAAAGCCCCATATACAGCGATATCATCATCGAAGCGGGGAATGACGAGATCACTGTCCCCAGCTGATAGCATCCGAAGACATCCAGCGTCAGAGGAACGGAGAAAAGAAGGGCTGAGAAAGAAGCAGCTGCAGACAGAGAGAAAGACTTAGGAAGAGGCAGGAAAAGCCGGAATGCCCTGTCAATCGATTCAGAGAGCATGAATATACCTGCAAGAGATATAAATGAATATACAGAGCCGAGATCGGTACATGAATATGGGAATATAATCTGAAGAAACAGGAATGAAAGGAGAAACGCAATATCCCTGTCCTTTGCATAAGCGATTGAGAAGCGGAAGATCAGCGCCCTGACAAGCGAAGGCCTCCATCCGGAAAGGAAGGAGAAGAAGACAAGGAAGATGCATATCGCAAAAGATCTCCATCTGGCGCTTGCCATGAAGAGAAGTGAGGACAGAATTGCTGATAATATCGACAGATGCATTCCGGAGAGCGCAAGGACATGCATGAGGCCGGAAGCGGAGGCATCGGATGATAGGCTGAACACACCCATTTCCCCATAGCCTAGAAGAAGCCTCATTCCAAGCTCCCCTGCCTCACCATGGATACGGAGCCGGGATTTTATGGAATTGACAACAGCATTCCTTATATTCTGCAGCCTGCTTCCGCCAAGCTCGGTTACGCCGCTGGCGATGAATACGGAACCGGAGAATGCCCCCTGGACAGAGATGCGCTCCCCGAAGCGCACATCCGATGAATTTGCTGAGACATAAAGCGATCCGGAAGCGGAGAAGAGCGCTCCTGACTCATCACCTGCAGCGGAGAGCTCCATCCGGAATCCGGATCTTCTCCCTTCCTTTCCGCTGCTGTCCTGAAGTGCTTTTCCATAAAGAACCGAGATAGTGGAGCTATCTGTGCCTATCTCAGCGTTTCCAGGGGCCTCCACTAGCAGAAGAAAGGCTGTAAGCGCGGAAAGAAGATAGAGGGGCAGATTCCTGTTCCTCAGGGTCAGGACTATGAATGCAGATATCAGCGGAATGACCAGAACCGGACGGGAAAACACATCCGGAACGAAGCGGTAGAGATAAAGGAAAAGCGTCACCAGTGCGTAGCTCATATAATATATACGCTCCAGGTGACGCTTTATGACAGACTGATCAGAGAGCTTTCTGGAATTCTTCCTTTATCTTCCCTACAGAGGCCTCAAGAGCCTTCCTTCCGCCCTCTCCCTCAGTCAGGAAGAGATAGTACTTGATCTTAGGCTCTGTGCCAGAAGGACGCACAACAAGCTTCTCGCCTGATTCGAAGCGGAAGATGATGACATCCGACTTCGGGAATCCGGTGTTCTCACCAAGAAGATCCTCCTTGGACACGATTCTCCTTCCCGCAATCCCATCGCCGTTCCCAAGCTTCCTCAGACCGGCCATGATGCTCTTCATCTTCTCCTTGCCCTCTGCCCCATCATACTCGTTCGAGAAGACAACCTCTGTTGAATAGCCATACTCGGCATAGATCTCATCCAGTCTCTGCTGGAGCGTCTTGCCGATCGATGCATAGTAGCACATCATCTCCACTGCAGCTACGGAAGATGATACAGCATCCTTATCGTGGACGCTGGTCACAGTAAGGAAGCCATAGCTCTCCTCGCAGCCGAAGAGGAAATAGCGTCCGGGGTTCTTTCCGCTCTCGATATTCTCGATCTGCTCCGCAATATACTTGAAGCCAGTAAGGACATCTTTGCACTCCCCTCCGTTCTTCTCCGCTATCTTTCTTATCAGATCGGTGGTGACAAGGGATTTCGCGATGAAAGGAATACCTTCCCTCTTCATCTCCTTCGCCGTATGGAGAAGATAGTCAGCGAACAGGGTTGCGATCTGATTGCCTGTAAGAAGTAGATAGTCCTTCTTCGAAGGATCCTTCGGGATTGCGATCCCAAGCCTGTCAGCATCTGGATCCGTCCCGAGAACGATATCCGCTCCGGTATTCTTTGCCAGCTCTATAACAGAGCTCATAGCCTCCGCGCTCTCAGGATTGGGCAGCTTCACAGTCGGGAACCTGCCATCAGGCATCTCCTGCTCCTTTACGACCTCGCACTTGATTCCGAGCTCGGAGAGCATATGGCGCACAGGGACATTCCCCGATCCATGGAGCGGGGTGTAAGCGACCGTTATCTTCTCGGTTCTTATCAGATCAGGACGCCTGAGTGATCCGAGCACCATGCTGTAATAAGCGTTATCGACCTCATCAGGAACAGAGGAAAGAAGCCCGGAAGCCCTTGCCTCTTCCTCCTTCATATCCTTTATGGCAGCTGCCGTGACCTTGTTCGCGAGATCCGCTATGCCGATATCATGAGGAGGCGTGACCTGTCCGCCATGGCCCCAGTAGACCTTGTAGCCATTATACTTCGACGGATTGTGGGATGCTGTGACAACGATTCCCGCGCTTGCTTTCAGGTGCCTTACAGCAAAGGAGAGCATCGGAACCGGATGCAGCGTATCATAAAGATAGACTCTGATCCCATTTGCAGCGAGAACACATGCAGCGCTCGAAGCGAATGAAGAGGAGAAGAGCCTTGAATCATAAGCGATCACGACGGAAGGCGATGAGACATTCGCGAGAAGATACTCGCTCAGTCCCTGAGTGACCTTGCGAACCATATATGTATTGATCCTGTTTGTTCCGCCCCCGATGACCCCGCGCATACCAGCGGTCCCGAAAGCAAGAGATGTATAGAATCTGTCATAAAGCCCTTCCCAGTCGCCCATTCCGATAGCATTCTCAACCTCATCGCGGAATACCGGATCGGTCTCAGCCTCGATATACTCCCTTGCCTGAGCTAGGACTTCTTCCTTCATCTTATCAGTGAATTCCATCCATTCCTCCTTATTGCAACAGATTCATTCTATCATGTGTTGCTGAAATAAGCACACAGCAAAGAGGCTACCTGAGATGCATTTTCCGCAGTTTCTGCTATCCCTGCGGCCCTCAATGCCTCTTCCGATCTGAATCCATATGAAACTATGATCGAGGATATGCCTGCCTTCGATGCCGTCTCCGCATCGACCTCGCTGTCCCCGACATAAACCGAATGCTCCTTATCCGAACCGACAGATGCAATACCATGGAGCAGCAGCGAAGGATCTGGCTTCAATGGGTAGTCAGGACGCTGTCCTGAGATGAAGCTGAAGCGGTATCCGTATCTATCGATGACAGCTCTGACAAGATCATCTGTCTTGTTCGATACAAGACCTATCGCTATATTCCTTTCCTCAAGGGATGAAAGCAGTTCCGGTATTCCCGGATAAGGCACAGTATAGACACAGGGATGATTGCGGTAATAGCCCATCATGAGCTTCACCATGAGCTCGAACTCTCCCTCGTCGGGAATGGGAGGACAGTGCTCGGCCGCAGCTTTTGCAAGAGCTCTCCTCAAGCCCCTTCCGACATAGCTTCTGACCTCGTCCTCCGTTGCCTCTGTACCATCATATGCCCGGAGAGCATAGTTTATTGCCGCCCTTATATCGCCGATCGTATTGAAAAGCGTTCCATCAAGATCAAAGAAAACAGAATTCATCACATTGATGATAGCGACATGGATTGAGATTGACCATAGCAAGTCACGATTGGTACGATAATCCCATGTATCGGATCACGATCAAAGAAGGAAAGGAAAAGCTTCCAATGAAACACCATCCCTGGATCTTCTCCGGGGCTATATCCAGAACGGAGCCGCGCTTCACAACAGGAGACTGGGCTGATGTATACACAAGCGATGGCAGATTCATCGCACATGGCTGGTATGATGAGAAAAGCCATATAATCCTCCATCTCCTCTCATGGGATGAAGAGGAGACAATGTCAGGACAGTCCGTCCAGGAACTTGCTGTGGAAAGCATCAGAAGACGCATGGAAATGATTGACAGTGATGGAACGAACGCCCTCCGTCTGATCCATGGAGAGGCAGACTTCCTCCCCGGCGTCGCTGTGGATATCTATGCGGGGATAGCAAGGATCGTTATATCATCCCGCTTTGCCGATCATTTCCTTCATGACATCGTCAAAGCAGTCCAGGAAGAAGCCGACCCGGAGATGATAGAGGCGGTTGTCGACAGATCCTACGCATCCTCCGAGAACCTCAGGGAGTACAGACGCATTTTCATAAACGGAGAGGAGACCGATAAGGAAGATGGGACGGGGAATCATCTTTTCCTCGAGGATTCCCTGCTCTATTCCCTGGAAAGAGGGAATATGCAGAAATCGGGCTTCTACTGCGATCAGAGGGAGAACAGGAAGATAGCGGAAAGCTATGCGGAAGGACGGGATGTCCTCGATCTCTTCTCCTATACTGGCGGTTTCACGCTCCACGTGCTCAGGGGCGGATGCAGATCTGTCAAAGCAGTGGATTCCTCCGAGTCTGCACTGAAGACGCTCCAGAGCCAGGTACAGCTCAATATTGATAACGGAAACATCCCTGCAGATTCATCAGCAAGGCTTTCGGCAGTCGCAGCTGACTGCTTCGAGTACATCAGATCGATCGGAGAGAATGAATACGACATGATGATTCTCGATCCCCCTAAGCTCGCGAAGACAAAGAGCGCGCTGGATAATGCGCTGAAAGCCTATAAGGACCTGAACAGAGTCGCGATGATGAAGATAGGAAATGGCGGGATCATTTTCACATTCTCATGCTCCGGAGCGGTATCCAGAGAGGATTTCAGGATGATGCTCGGATGGGCTGCGAAGGATGCTGGCGTCGAGATCCAGATCCTTGAGACGCTCTCTGCTGGTCCTGATCATCCGATACGCCTCTCGTTTCCTGAGAGCGAGTATCTCAAAGGGTATGTGCTCAGAGTGCTGAAATAGCCAAGGCGGGGATCATCAGTCCTCGCCCTCCAGCACCTCCTTCTTCCTTCTGAGGTATTTGATCTCCGAAGGCGTTCTCTCCTTCTTGCCGCGTTTTCTCTTCTCTCCAAGATTCGCTCTTATCAGAGAGCGGTTCTTCCTGTCTGAAATGATGTAGCTCCCGATAAGAGCTGCGAGGATGCAGAAACCAAGAAGGAAGAGCCATGCCCATGGGCTATCGGTTCCGGGAATCAGGACATTCATTCCGAAGAATCCTGTCACGAACGTCGGGAACATCAGGGACAGGGATATCACAGTGAGGCGCTTCATGATCACATTCATGTTGTTGCCGATGACGGACGCGAATGCATCCATCGTTCCTGTGAGGATATCGGAATAGATATTCGCCATCGCAATAGCCTGCTTGTTATCCGTTATGCTGTCCTCCAGGAACTCAGCTTCGTCCTCATTATTCAGATGGAAGAGCGGCGTCTTCTGGAGCTTCTCAAGAAGGACCTCATTATCTGTGAGCCCTGTAGTGAGATAGACCAGCGATTTCTGTATCTGCAGCAGCTGTATCAGCTCGTAGTTCATGATGGACTTGTGGAGCTGTTCCTCCACAAGGTCCTTCTGCCTGTTGATATATTTCAGAAGACGTATATAGACCAGAGCAGCCCGTCCGAGGATCGATATCACGAAACCCTCTTTCGTGCTTACAGGGCACTGCCTGAATCTATGGCGTGCGAAATCATCGATCACGACGCTGTCGCCGCGGCATACCGTGATCACCTTGTCAGGGAACAGTAGCATGCCGAGAGGTATCGACGTTCTCTCCAGAGGGTTATCCTCATCCTCCTCCGATGAGGGCAGACGGCAGATGATGACGGTATAATCATCCTCCTTCTCGATACGGCTCTGCTCATCGGCATCCATTATATCGGCAAGAAGCTCTGATGATATCATGAACTCATCGGTCAGTACCGAGATATCATCCTTATCGAGCTCCCTTACATCAATCCATGTGAATTCCTGATCCGGTGCTAAATCTGTCCTTCTTGTGATCATCTGGCTCTCCCCAAGCCTTCAGATCCATCCTAGATGGGAAGAACGAAGGCTTTCTCTGATTCAACTCTAGGTAAAGGTTTTATACTTCCGCCTTCGTCCATTGCGTTCTCCTTTGTCAGAGGAATAGTAGCACAATCGCGAAGCAAGGGAAAGCCAGACAAAACAAAATGATCTACATTCTGAATGGGTCGAATGGATACTCGCCAGAGGTGCTTTTATAAAGAGGATATGCATCTTCCGGGACAGGCTGGCCACCCCGCTCGATGGCGAACACAGCAGCAGCTCTTCCTCCGAAGATATCGGAAAGACGGGCTTCGCTGCACCCTGCATCCCTCAGCTTCGATGCAAGAAGGAGCATTCCTGGAAGCCCGGGGATGCCTGATGCTCCCTTCTCCTTGTCTTCCAGGGTATGAGGCGCATGATCGGACTCAGCCCAGTCCACTGTCCCGTCAAGGAGAGCAGAGAATACAGCATCACGATCACTCTTCTCTCTGAGCGGTGGATTCATCTTCAGATACCTGGTGCTGTCCGCAGCATCATCCACGGAAAGAAGCGCATGGTGGGGAGTCGCCCCCATCGTTATCCTCATTCCTTCCTTCCTGAGATCCTTTACAAGCTCAATCGTGGAGAGAGCAGATACATGGCAGATATGCAGCGTTCCGCAGAATCCGGCCTCTCCCGCGATCCTGGCAATATCACGGACACTCTCCGTCTCAGCCTCCGTAGGACGGGCCTCGGAGTGGGTCTCGAATCTTCCGGGAACATACAGATCTTTTCTGAGGAGCTCTTCCTTCTCAGCATGGACAGCAAGAACCCCGCGATAACCAGCTTCTGACAGAGCCCTGAAGACCTTCTTCTGGTTCTCGATCCCGATTATCCCCATATTCCCGGTGCTCTGGCCGGCGAATAGCTTCAGGCCGATGACAAGAGGAAAGAGCTCCGAATGGATATCCACCATGCTCTTTATCTGGGCCTCATCGGCTGTAAGACCGGCATAGAGATGGTATGAGACACCAGTGATCTCCTCAGCTTCGCTTCCTGCTGCAAGCCTGTCGAGGATGACACTCCTTGAGGTGCAGGCCGGATCGGTATTAGGCATATCAAAGAGATCCGAGAAGCCAAGGGCAGATGCGACCTTCATGCCATGGAGGATTGTCTCCTTACTGCACTGCTTCCAGTCTCTGAGATGCACATGGGGATCGATCATAGCTCTGCTCCGTTCTCCTTCAGTGTCTTCCATGTGAAGAATGTTCCCTCCTTGCATGGAAGATGGCCGCCGCAGACGCACTCGCCGCACATGCCGATTCCGCACATGGTATTCTTCTCCATTGAAAGATAGATCCTATCTGAAGGAAAGCCCATGGCTTCTGCATTCATCGCAGCCTTCTCCATCATCTTCCCAGGCCCCACGACATACAGCGCGGTATCACCGGAAAGATCGGAAGCTGTTATCGTATCGAGCACACGGCCGGGCTTGCCATCATCTGGGACGGATGTGTATCGGCCATAGGATGAAAGGACATCCTCCAGAGGATCCTTCCCTTCCTTATGCACCACACCCACGCGGATATCCATCTCCGTGCCATCCCCGGAAAGGCGCTCTGCGATAAGAGGCAGAACAGCAGCTCCTGTACCGCCGCCGATGAGAAGAGCTTTCTCTGTCTTCTCATAGACCATGGGCTGACCATAGAGCCCCCTTGTATATATCGTATCGCCTGGATTTATCCCGAAGAACGCGGAGGTGAATATGCCACGCTTCTTTATCAGGAATGTCAGAGGCTTATTCACTGCGACCGAGAAAGGCTTCTCGCCCATACCCGGAACCCATATGAAGACGAATTCACCAGGATTGCAGCCAACCTCGCCGGTGACTGTGATGACCATGACATCATCGCCATGCATCTCCTTAGTCAGCACTGTATGGGGCGTATACTCAAGGGCATTGTCCTTGGAAAGATACTCCGATGTATCGCCGCCGTTCTTCAGAGCATTGAAGAAAGCCTCATAATCAGAGGGCATTACACGGGAGAGAGCAGAACCGACTCCAACGCTGTCTGCCCCGGCCTTGATCATATTGACGGCATCCTCATGGGATGAGATACCGCCCATTCCGAGGATTATCGGATCATCGCCTATTGCTGCCCTTATCTCCCTTATGCACTTCAGCGCATCAGCCTTGACCCACTCACCAGATGCTCCGCCCTTTCCTCCTAGCTTGTTGTTGAGGATCGGCGCACCCGAATGAGGCTCGGTATAGAGCTTCGGTCCGACTGTATTGATCGCTGCAATCCCATCAGCTCCTGCATCTATCACAGCCTTTGCTATTCCGCCGATATCCTCTGCATTCGGAGTAAGCTTGATGATCAGCGGCGCCTTCCTCTCCGGATAAGCTTCAGCAATTCGCCTTACATAGTCTGCCGCAACAGCCTTGTCGCTGCCGATCGAAGCTCCGAAGCCTGCCGCTGCATGAGGACAGGAGAAATTGAGCTCGATAAGATCTGCAAATGGGTCGAATGCCTTTACAAGCGTTATGAAGTTCTCAGGGGAATCCGCAGCAAGCGATACGCAGAGAAGAGCCCTTAGACCATGCTTCCTCAGCCTGCCCAGCTCTTCCAGTGCCTCCTCCATACCTGGATTCCTTAGTCCTACGGAGTTCCCGAAATTCCCCGCGGATGGGGAGCAGACAACAGGTTCCCTGTTTCCGGGAGTCGGCACTACCTGGAATGACTTTGTCGTTATTATATCAACGGAGGGCACGTGCTCATCAAAGAGCTTTATCATCTCCTCCTTTGTCGTAAGGACACCTGAGACAGTCGCCGTTACGATTCTTCCGCTTTCATGGTTCCTTCTTAGCAGTGTCCTTGCATCCATCAGACAGAAGCCTCCTCTAAGAGCTTATGGATAGCCGCCATGACCTGATCAAGCCAGTCATCAGGAGCAGCACCCTTCTTCCATGGATGAGTGAGACCCGAAGAGGAGTTTATCCTTGCAAGCGTTCTGTCATATCCTGCTTCCTCAAGCCTCTTCATGACCTCTTCCGCGCTTCCACCCTGGGATCCGACACCGGGAATCAGCATAGGGATATCCTTGCCGGCATAGAACAGCGCGATAGCCGAAAGCTCATCAGGGCTGGTAGCACCGACCACGGCGCCAAGTCCAGAATGCTCAGAAGCCCAGCGGGCGATCATATGGGCAACGGCCATATAGAGTGGATAGAGCTCCTTCTCGTCGATTCTGTCGACTACAAGCTCATTCTGAAGCTCCTTTGCACCCGGATTCGATGTCCTGTTCAGGATATAGACACCCTTATCCTCATAGGCGAACGGGAAGACGGAGTCATGGCCCATGTATGGTGATACCGTCACAGCTGAAGCACCCCATTTATCGAAGGCCTCCACAGCATAGTTGCCGCTGGATCTTGCTATATCCCCGCGCTTCGAATCGAGGATCACAGGAATCCCGGGGAAATATGTATCGAGCATGTCAAGGATATCGGCAAGGGCAAGAGACCCCTGGAAATCCTCCTCCCTCGGGTTATCGAGAGAGGCATAGTACCCGATATTAGGCTTGAACGCCGCTGGTGAAAGCCCCTCCATCCTCATCCTGCGGAATATCTCCGAGAAATAGCCATTGAGCCTCTCTCTTATACCAGCCTCTGATTCCGGCAGCACGTCCATGACAGGATCGAGTCCCATGCATACGATATTCCCAGTCTCCTCCGCGCTCTTACGCAGCAGATCGATATAGCTCATTCCCTTACCTCCCTCTTCCAGCCTCTCTTCTCTCCCCAGCCGAATGGATCCTCTCTCCACTCATGGAGAGCCTCGGCATCGGATTCAGAGATATATCCTGTCTCTGCGGCAGTGGCAACCATCACATCATAGGAAAGGATCGTATGGAACACGCATTCCGGATCGAGCGCTGCGAAAGCATCCTCAGCTTTCTTCAGGCCGTATGTGAAGATCGCAAGACAGAGATTGCATACGCCATCAGCTTCACGTACAGCCTCTACAGCCTTGAGGGATGAAGATCCTGTTGAGATGAGATCCTCGATCAGAAGGACATTCTTCCCTTCGTAGGAACCGCTCTTCCCAAGACCTTCGATCTGATGGCCGAGACCGTGATCCTTGCTTGAGGAACGGACATATGTAAGAGGCTTATAGAGCATATCGGCAAGGCTTGTCGCATGTGGGATTCCCGCAGTCGCTGTACCCGCGATATTATCCGGATTCATGCCGATGGATGAGAGCATATCCGCGAATGCATCACGGATCAGAGCCCTGTACTTAGGCATGGCAAGGAACTGCCTGTTGTCATTATAGATAGGCATCCTGTATCCGGAAGCCCATGTAAACGGATCGGAAGGGGAAAGCCTTATAGCGCCAAGCTCAAAGGCTCCTTTTGCAAGAAGCGGACCATAGTATCCTGTTATCTCATTCAAAGTCTTCATAGTATCTATTCTACCCCCTTTCAGTGCTTTTTCCATATTTCCTTGAACGAATGGAAGCGTCCGCAGTATGCACATGCGAAATGCCCGTCAGGCGTTCTGTAGAATGCAGCAGGAACGCCTTCCCCGTTCACTGGATTCGATATGCATGCCTCATTCTGGCAGCAGAGATCATCGAAGTTGTAGATCCTCGGCGGCATATGTGTCCTGTACTTCTCCAGTACCTTGCCATCCTTTATGATGTTGAGCGTGCAGTGCGGCGCAATGGCAGCAAGGCGCTTCAGATCCTTGCGCTCGAACTCCCTTGCACCGGGCCGGAATATTATTCCCTTGTACTTGCCATCCGCTCCGCATGACACCCACTCCCCTCCACGGGATTCATCAAGTCCGAGAACAGAGGAGATCAGACGCATATGGGTCCTTATCTCTGCAGGAGTGTCTCCTTTGCATATGTGGTCGATCACGATTCCATTGGAGATTGGGCGCACGCCCTCGGAGTAGTTCTTCTCCTTCTTCTTCTGAGAAGGCTCGACCTTGATTATATACTCCTCGGTCTTCCTGTCATCATCATGCTCTCCCGGAACAGGCACGTAGTCCTCCCCGATCTTCCCTCCGATAAGCGACAGAAGAACGATACGGCAGTACATGCCGTTTATAGCCTGTCTCTCCCATGCATTCAGCGGTGTCTTATCGAGCCATGTCGGAATCGTAGGATGCTCCTTATGACGTGGAAGCGGATGATAGAACTTCGTATTCTCCTTAAGAAGCGGCAGGAACTCACGGCGGAAGGTTATCGCAGAGCGGAGCATCTCCTGCTTCTGGAGTATCCTCTCGCCCATCCTCTCGAGCTGAGGACGCGTGAAATACCAGAGCCTTGCCGGGTTCCCCGCCTTAAGGTACTCCTCGATCGATGGATAGAGAGTGACGCTGAATCCATTCTCCTTCATCTTCTCTATATAGCTTTCCGGCATCATCAGCTCCTCTGGAGCGATAAGATCGACCTTCACATGATCGAAGATCTTCAGCCCATCGGCCTTGGAGTGCACTGTGCGTCCATGATAGAGATCGCCGACAAGCGCCACATGGATGGAGTCGAATGACATATCGAGATCCTCAAGGAATGAGAACTCGTCGAGCAGTTCCTGCGTCGGATGCTCATGCTTTCCATCTCCTGCGTTTATGAATGCAGGTCTATATGGAAGATGGTTGCGCTCCGCATACTCACTGCACTCCTCGGAAAGCCACTTCGTAAGACCTTCGACCTTGCTGCGGACGATGAAGATTGAGTTATGGTAGCCGGAGAGCATGTTGAAGGTATCGGCATAGCTCTCACCCTTGTTTATCGAAGAGGATGTAGCCAGCAATTCCGAGACCTTCGCATGGTGGAACTTAGCAGCATTCCTGAAGGATTCCTTTGTCCTTGTGCTATCCTCAAGGAATACTTCGTATATTCCGAAATCAGGATCATCGATCCTGAAGCGGGACATAGTCTCCTCATCCCCTGCTTCGATTGCTTTCTTCAGCTCGCTGACCTTCCTGAAGAAATAACGGCGTTCATTGATCGAGAAATCCTCGATGATGTTAAGAGACCTTGTCGCAAAAACGTTCATGCCTACTCCTTGGAATTTTCAAAAAAAAACCGGTAATACCGGCCATCAGACAATAATACGAACATGAGCTATAAACCATGAGATGCTATCAAAATGTCTATCGCTCATCATTCACCTCTTCCCATGAAGAATAGCAGAAGGAGGTGGTGTTGTCCATACAGCGGAAAATCCTGGAAGGACTTTCCGCCATATACCGATCAGACAAGCGCGATGACCTCGATCTCCACCTGTACATCCTTCGGGAGCTTCCCGACCTGGACTGCAGAGCGTGCAGGAAGGACAGGAGATGCCTTGAATGCTTCTGCATACACCTCATTCACAGCACCGAAATCATCCATGCTCTTCAGGAATACAGTAGCCTTCACAACCTTTGTAATGTCAGTGCCGGCAGCCTTGAGGACCTCATTGATATTCCTGAATACCTGCTTAGCCTGATCAGCAGCTGTTCCTTCAACGACATTCCCGGTTGCAGGATCGATTGGAATCTGTCCAGATGCGAACACCATTCCACCTGCCTTCACAGCCTGGCTGTATGGTCCGATTGCCGCTGGGGCATTCTTTGTCTCGATTTTCTCTATCATATCCACTCCTTCAGGGTGAAGCCTGAGATATATCCCAAAGGGAGAATCCACAGCTCCTTCCTCTTTTCTGAATCCGAACCCATAGCTGACCCCGATGAATGAGGTGCCAGCCTCCTCTGCTCCTGTCCTATCCGTAGGGGTATCGCCAACCATCACAGCCTCATCAGCATCCACCCCCATATCGGCAAGAGCATGTCTTATTATATCGCTCTTTGTCCGTGTTTCCACTTCATTCGATCCGGAAACAGCATCGAAAAGAGAGAGTATGCCAAGATTCTCAAGGCACTGTCTGACAAGGACCTCTCCTTTGAAGGTCGCGACAGCCAGCTTGAATCCCTCCTTTCTCAATCTCCTGAGAAGCTCTTCCATCCCCGGATAGAGGCTCATCATGAACATTCCGCGCTTTCTGTACTCTTCCCTGTATATCCTGACAGCGCTATCAAGAAGAGACTCATCAAGGCCAAAGGCAACTGAGAAGCACATCCTCAGAGGAGGCCCTATGAACTTCCTCATCTCCTCATCGGAGTATTCCCTGGTTATCCCGAGGCTCCTGACTGTGTAGAGCGCTGTATGGAAGATACCTGGGGACGAATCAGCCAGAGTGCCATCGAAATCGAAAAGCACAGCCTTAACCATCTATGCACCTCATCATCGCATCATGGGCCGCTCTGGAAGATGCAGCTATCTCGATCCAGTCCTCATCCTCCGTGAGAAGCGTTACAGCCCCTCCTGCCTCACGGACTATTATGATGCCTGCAGCACAGTCATAGATATGGAGTCCGATCTCATAGTACATACTGACCCTTCCTGCTGCCACGTAGCATAATGATATCGCAGCAGAGCCAAGTGATCTCATATCGGAAATGACAGAATAGAACCGCTCCATGCGCTCCATATATCCATGAAGATACTTATGATGCCTATGCGGCGGAACGAGGATCGCAAGCGTCTTGCCAAGCGGAGAGGTCTCATCTGTATGTATCCTCATCCCATTGAGATATGCTCCCTCTCCACGGAATGCAGTGAACTCCTCAGCCTGCCTGGGAACCATCACGATACCGAATGCAATACCATTCTCATCCTCGAATGCGACGGAGATCGTATAATCGGGAAAGGATGCCATGAAATCAACGGTGCCATCGATCGGATCTATGATCCACCTGCACCTGCCCTCACCTTTCACTCCGGATTCCTCTCCCAGGAATGAATCATCAGGGAACGCCCTCGATAGGGAGGATATCAATAAACGCTCGCACTCCCTATCTGCGGATGTGACATAGTCATTCTCCGCCTTTGCCGTGATCGCCGTCCTGAGATTCTCATGGGAAAGGAGGAAATCCGAAGCCTGCTGCACAGCATTCCTCGCCTCAGAGAACCTTGCATGAAGAGCATCTCTTTCCATTATCTTCCTCTCTGTATCAGCTGCTCACCGATTATGCTGCAGATCTTCCAGTTGGACGGGGAGAATGAGGATGGGGTTATCACAGTCTCGAAGACATCCTCAAGCTCATAGGAATCATTTATGACGAGCACAAGTGCATTCCATTCCTCTTTGTGCCTGGAGTACATGACTGCTCCTGCGTTATTCAGCAGGGCTTCCTTCCTCAGTTCATCGCGCACGGCATTCGGGGATGCAAGGATCACGGATATCGAATAGTCGAAGACTGAGAACATCTTGTCCTTTCCATCGGCCTGCTGCTTCTCCCAGCTCGTATGGATGACCCTTGAAAGATAATCAAGCATCTCGCTGTCTGCCACAGACAGGAAACGCATGAAAGGTCCCTTGCTGCTGATGCCTGCTGATATATCCCTGAGGATGCCCTCAAGCTGAGGAAGATCATCATCCTCATCCTCTTCTTCCTCTTCAGCGGCAGGAGTCTCAGCACTGCCGGACATCACAAAGACACTCTGCCCGTCATCTGTCTCCACCTTGCGCACGATTCCCTTATCGATCAGTGTCTCAGTCGTGACTTCATCGCCGGATGCGGAGACATCCTCTGCGGGAATCTCCTGATCTGCAGGAATGACTGCATCTCCGGCAATCCCTGATTCCTCCGTCTCAGCCTCTGGTCCGATCTCTTCAGCAATCTCTTCACTGACCACAGGATTCACATCAGCAAGTCCTGAATCGGAGCTTTCACCTTCAGCTTCCTTCTCCAGACCATCATCTGAAGCATCGCCAGAAGGTGCTGAAGGAGACTCCTCATCAGAAGGAAGGCTGAATACATCCTTCTCCTCGAAAGCATCGGGACTAACAACCGCAAGCGGATCTGCTATGAGAATACTAGGAAGCGGAATCTCCTCACCGGATGGTTCATCTCCATCCCTCAGAGGGTCATCTGCCTCATCCTCCTCGCTTGCCATCTCTATGCTGCTTTCAGGGATCTTCTCTGAATCGGTCTCTGCAAAGGCCTCGGCCTCCGCCTCCTCCTTCATGTAGAGATTCTCTTCCTCCTCTGTGTCGATCTCCGATTCCGTCTCACTCAGAAGCTCATCAAGGAAGGAAAGCTGATCGGGATCATCGGAAGGCTGGCTATCATACTCATCGACCTCCTCAGCCTCATCATAGAACTCCTCATCCTCCCTGTCCTCATCCTCTGTCTCTTCAGATACAGACTCTGCATCATCATAAAGATAGTCATCGTCATCGAGTTCCTTCTCGTACTCGTCCGCTTCCCTTTCCTGTTCCTGATCCTTCTCTATGATATCCTCAGTAAGCTCATACTTATCCTGGAGGGCCCTGATCTCATCTGCCCTCTTCACAGGCTCGAACTCCTCAGGGTCATCCTCTTCCAGCTCTCTCTCCTTCTCCTCCAGGCTCTTCGCCTTCTCATCATCATCCTGAGTATCATACTCATACTCATCGGATGCGGTATCATCGACGGGATCATCGCTCTCAGAGGAGTAATCAAGGAAATCCTCATCTGCGGCATCGAAGAGAGCCGATTCCTCATCGGCAGTCCCGAGATCAAGCGTTCCGAAGATATCACGGAGGAGATTCCTTCTGGTCTCTTTGTCACGCACAGCCCTGAAAAGGTTGTATGCGGATATCGTGAAGATATCATCACCGAGCCTCCCGAGCTCAGCAAAACCATCAGGATCGACAAACAGAAGCTTATGCCCTGGCTGCGGCCTTGCCTCCATATCCTCCTTGCGCCTTCTCGTTCTTGAAGCATAGAACTCAGGAGAGAGGAATGCATTGACCTCCTCAAGCGATGAGATCACGTGGATATCGATCTTGTTGCCATCGAATGAGTACACATCCGGGACTTCCGTATTCGTGAAAATGAGGGAGCACGCATTATACGCGGCTTCCGTATCCGTCAGATAAAGAGATGCGCTCTCGGCAAGGATCCTCTCCCCATATGAGAGTATATGGCCTGCGGTGAAAGAATAATACATGCTCCCGAATCTCAGGAACGGGAAGACCGTTGATGGCCATATGCCTTTCCTCAGGTACTCCATTATATCCAGAGTGCCAGGGTATACAGAAAGCGTCTCATAAGCCTTTGATGGAAGATCGGATACGAACTCAGGGCGGAACAGATCGAAATCATCGCGCTGTCCTGCAAGCCTGGAAACCCTCCCTTCCCAGCCCTCCTCATGGACGATTCTGTCCCTCAGCTCATCCTCGCTGAGAGATGCATAGCGCTCATCGCTCCTCTTCTGGGCCATGATGAGCATCATCTCGGCTTTATATACAGAGATATCATCGGTCAGCCTGTCGATTCCGTTTATCCCCTGCAGAGACACCTTCTGAAGCTCCTTGCAGAGCGTCTCCGGCTCCACTCCGAAAAGCTCCCTGCATCTTGCGGATTCCGAGACTATGGAGCCGTACCAGATATACATCGATCTCTGGAGATTCTCCTCTGATTCGGCAGGAGGAAAGAGCTGTGCGAAGATAGTGCTGCGATAATCCTCTCCCTCCTCTTCCGATATCCTTCCGCTTCTGATCTGGAATACAGTATATGCATCGATATACCTGAGGATCCTTCTGACCATATCCTCGGTCAATGAGAGCAGACGGTTCCAGTCCTTCTGCTTTATCGCCCTGTTTGATGATATTCCATTGCTGACATCGAAGAGCGACGACTGCACAACGGACTGAAGGAGCACCGGCAGCAGATGGGCAAGAAGCTGCGCTTCAGGATCCTTCGCCCTGCTCCTTGCTATCCTCCGCTCCTCCCATGCTGCCATCTTGAGAATCTCAAGCGGATGGTAAAGCCCCATGCATTTCGCGATATTCCCCAGATCCAGCAATATGTAGTTCTGGGCCTCTTCCATATTCTTACCGGCCTTCTCCTTCGTCATCGACAAAAGAGCTGAAAGATCTGCAAATAAAGCCACTGCTCTCTCCTACCAACAAGGATTATATATTATGCAAAGGACACAGAAAACCCTATAAGGCCTTAAGCGCCGCTGATACAAGCCTATTGGCGTTCTTCACGACCTTCATGGCAGAAGCAGGATTGTCTCTGACCGAAGGATCGGAAAGAGAGGAAAGGGAGCGCAGAGCCGCAGATACGGATGAGTGCGCGCTCCTGAGCGATGTGAGCTCAGGATGATCATATGCCTCTGCTCCCAGAAGACGCTCGGCTTTGACCGTATGCTTTCTTATCCCTTTGATTCCGCCAAGCCTTGCAGCTCTCTTTTCCGATGCGGCAAGATAGGAAAGCATCGCAGATGCCTTTGCCAGATGCTTTCTTGCAGGACGCAGAGTACTGCCGAAGCAACCTGTGAGAAGAGCTATGACGAAAAGGACTGCGATGATAAGAAGCCAGCCATGGACATAGCTTCTGATATGATTCCAGATGGAAATAAGCCAGACTATGATGCTATCCATTGCTGCCCTCACTGCTTTTTGCCGTCCTTCGCCTCACAGCCTTCGGTTTTCTCTCGCTGATGACAAGCTGCTCAAATGGTATATCTATACCAGCGCTCTTATACGCATCATAAACAGCCTTCTGTACTGAGAAGTATGCGTCCCAGTACTCCGTGGAGCTGGTCCAGCACCATGCGCTTATATCAAGGGAGGAAGCGGACGCGGAATGGAACTCCACTCTCGGCTTCGGCTCCTTCAGCACATACGGCGATGATGCAACAGCTTTCCTCGTCACCTCGACCGCTTCATCAAGATCAGATGAATAATCAACGGTGAAAATGAAATCTACACGCCGGAGCGGGTTCGTGCTGCAATTTGCTATGCGCGATGTGAAGACCATCTTGTTCGGGAGTATCAGGCGGCGGTTGTCGATGGTCGTGAGCACCGTATTCATCAGCCGGAGCTCCTCGATCGTCCCTTCTTCATCCCCTATCTGGACGTAATCACCTACCTTGAAAGGATGCGTTCCTATCATGATTAGGCCATTGGCTACATTCGCGATGCTATCCTGGATAGCAAGGCCTATGGCAACACCGGCAGCCGAAAGCACAGCGATCATCGATGTAAGGGGAATCCCTGCCTGCTTCATGGCATATAGAAGAAGCGCAACACCGAGCAGGATGCGGATTGATGTCAGGATGAACCTGATGAGAGCATTGTCGACAGCGGAAAGAAGAAGAAACCTCTTCGCTATTATCATGACAAGCTTTATAGCAAGGACACCGAAGATGACTGTTGTCAGCAGAAGCGCAGCGGTCTCAGGGGAAGAGGCAGCTTCTACGACAAGATCGATGTCCTCAAGCTCAGTCACGGATTCCCATCACCTCTGATCTGTATACCTTAAGTCCTTCTTCCAGGCACTTGGCTGCCATCACGAGCTCATCCTCGTTCAGAACATATGCGAACCTTGCCTGCCTCTTTCCAAGCCCTTTCGTGACATAGAAATCCTCGGCGGGAGCAAACATTACGGTATTGCCGTTGTATGAGAAATCACGGAGCATGAAGAGCGCGAACTTCTCAGCATCATCAACTGGCAGATCCGCCACAAAGTAGAAAGCACCCTTCGGAAGACTGCACCTGACTCCAGGGATGCGCTGCATATGCTTTATAAGGACATTCCTGCGCCTCTCATACTCAGAGCGGACATTCTCAACGTACTCATCCGGTGCAGTGAGCGCTGCTGCGGCCGCGACCTGCTCCACCGCAGGCGGACAGAGCCTTGCCTGGGCAAGCTTGAGAGCCGATTCTATCACCTCATGATTCAGGGAGACGATTGCTCCGACCCTTGCGCCGCACATAGAGAAGCGCTTGGAGAATGAATCAATGCAGATCACCCTATCCTGATACTCAGGGAACGAAAGGACCGATGTGAAGGCCTTTCCATCGTAGCAGAACTCCCTGTAAACCTCATCGACAACGAGGAATATATCATGCTTCCGGCACAGCTCAAGGAGATTCCTGAGCTCTTCAGGGGAATATACATGCCCCGTAGGGTTGTTCGGTGAGCACAGCAGTATGCCCATGGTCTTCTTGTTTATCCTCTTCTCGAAATCAGCGATTGATGGAAGCACGAAATTATCATCGGAAGAAGAGGTGACAGGCCTGAGCGTCACCATCGCGATGTTCGCGAATGTCGCAACATTCGTATAGTACGGCTCGGGGATTATGAACTCATCATATGGATCGCAGAGCGTCATCAGAACGAACTGGATAGCCTCCGATCCTCCCGTCGTTATGAGGATATCATCGGCGGAGACCTGTATGCCATAACGCTTGTAATAGGAGACAAGGGCATTTCTCAGGAAGAGCTCTCCCTCGGAGATTCCGTATGCGATTATATCCTCATCATAGCCCTGTATTGCCCTGATAGCCTCTACCGGTGTCTTGATATCAGGTTGCCCTATATTAAGATGTATTACATGTATTCCCTTATTCACCGCATCGCGCGAATAAGGAACAAGCCTTCTTATCGGGGAGCACTGGAACCCCGATATCCTGTTTGACATCTGCATGATCAGCTCCTCAGTCCGTCATCGCGGCGCTCTCAGAGATAAGCGGAGCATCCGGACAGGCCTGTGATGTATCGATAAGCTTCTGTATGAACTTCCTGTTGTCAAGGAGAGGTGAAATCGGCCTGCCATGATGGAGACGCGATATGACACGAGCGAAGAGCTCCGTCACATCTGCCTGGACGAACCACTCCTTCTCCAGCAATCCCTTGCCCTGATAGACTGCATTCGTTCCTATGATCCGCCAGAATACCCCCTCCTTATATGCTGCATCGAAGTTCTCTATCGCATTTCCATTGAAGAACGGAAGGGAGACCATGCAGATGATCTTCTTCGCACCTCTGTTCATCAATTCGCGCATAGCGATGATCATCGTTCCGCCCGTCGCGATCATATCATCGGCCATCAGGACGGTCTTTCCCTTGACATCGCCAAGGAGATTGATCGATTTGATGTTGGAATTCTTAGCATCCTTCGATACCACAGAGTAATCACGCTCCTTATAGAGCATGGCAAGAGGCCGGTGCAGCCCCTGGGCATAGAATTTATTCCTGGAAACAGCGCCTGTATCTGGTGAAACGACGACAAGGTCAGGATCGGAGAAGTCAATCAGCTTCCTGAGCGCAATCAGCGTCTGATAGGAACCATGGAGATTCTCGAGATGGCATGTAGTGAATGCATTCTCGATCTCGCGGGAATGGATATCAAGGGTTATGATGCGCTCCACCCCGAGCGATTCGCAGAAATGGGCGAACATGGAGGCTGTGAGTGCTTCGCGCCCCGCCTTCTTATGCTGCCTTGCATACGGATACGTAGGAAGGACGAGCGTAACTGAAAGCGCACCTGCAAGCTTCACGGCATTGATAGTCGTGAAAAGGAACATCAGATGATCATTGACGGACATAGGCTGCGGCTCATCAAGCCCTGCGACCTTTATAGGTGCACTGTTGGAAACATCGTGGATGATATACACATTCAGACCACGGACAGGATCGATGATCTCAGCCTTCTCCTCTCCATTGGCGAACCTCGTATACTTCACGTTTATTGTGAGATCCGGGCAATGGAATGCCGTCGGAAGCTTTCCTGCCGGTATCTTGCGGCTATCAAGATCATCCACAAGCGTAACGAACTTCAGAAGCTCCTCCGGTGTCATGTCATGGCGTTTCGTCAACGCCTCAGAGATCTTCTCATAGCGGTCTATATAAATCCGCCTCAGATGCTTTACTACCTTTCCGGTAAAATACTCAGATCCCGGGCCTGCAATGACACCGAGCTTATGGGGTTTGATGATGCTCATGGCTAAACTCTATTGCATAAGATGCAATTGTGCAAGACGGATTAACGCGCGATTAATACGGTCAGCCATAGTATCTTGCAATACAACCTCTTGTTATATAAGAAAATAAAAAAGCCTGGCATAATCACCAGGCATATTTTGCGGAGACTATCGTCCGATCAGTCCTGACTGTCATCGTCATCGTACTTCTGGACTTCGGTGTTCTTAAGCCAGAATGCATCTGCGGTATCGCGCTTCTTCGTGGACATGAACGTATCATAGCCATATGGTTTCGGGGCATTGCGCTTCCTTCTTCCGCCCTCATCCTGTCTGTACGGACGGCGTTCATCATCCTCTCTCCTATAGGGACGGCGCTCACCGCCATCACGATAGCTATTGCGATAGACCCTGCCTGTATCATTATCCCAGTCACGCCTGAAGCTGCCTCTGGAATCCCTGTCGTCACGTCTGTAAGGTCTGTTATAGTCATCCCTGCGTCCTGGGAAATCCCTGCGCTGCTGATAGCCCTCACGATCTCCATAGCCTCTCTGTCTGTCCCTGAAGCCACGGTCCCTGTCATCAAAGCGCCTTCCGCCCTGCCTATCATCACGATAGTAGCGGTCACGGCTTTCAGAACGGTATCCGCCATCATCATAGCGATCCCTGGAGCGGTATCCACCATTATCGCCATAGCGGTCGCTCCCGCCGCGTCTCTCCTGATGATATGAGCGGTCTGCCCTGAAAGAAGGCCTGTCATCCCCCCTTCTTCCATCTCTTTTCCAGCTATCCCTTCCGCTTCTCTCTGATCTTCTCTCTCTTCCTGACGCGCCATTCTCCTGGCCACGCCTTCCTTTTCTCTCTTCTTCCATATTCCTGCTTTTCCCGTTTATTTCCTGCATATCAGCAGTCTTCTTAAGCATCCACACCCTCAGTCCGCTTCTCTTGGCAGAGAATCCGACGGCCCTGACCTCTTCCGTTATCTCCTGCACCTTCCACCAGGGCTTCAGAATGCTCCTGCTGATGCCGAATCCTGAGAGGTTCTCAGAGAAAAGGCATACGCCCCCCGGTGCAAGGACTTTGCTTATCCTATGAAGGTATCTAAGATAGTCCTTCTTCACATCGAAATCATCTGCCTTGTGGGAATTGGAGAATGCAGGCGGATCGAATATGACGATGTCATAGACCTCTCCTTCCTCCGAAGCCTTCTCCAGATAACTCCATGCATCCGATGCGACAATCCTGTATTTATCCTGATCGATGAAGCCGTTTCCATCGAGATTGCGCCGGCTCCATGCGCTATATACATTTGACAGATCAACGCTGACAGTCTTCTCGGCACCGCCTGCTGCGGCATAGACGGAAAAGGAAGATGTATATGAAAAGAGATTGAGCACCCTCATTCCCTTTGACATCGACCTGATTATCGCCCTCGCCTGCGCAAGATCAAGGAACAGCCCTGTATCCGTATACCGCTTCAGCTCGCACTCGAAAACAAGCCCGTTCTCACGTACGCTGACAACAAGCGAATCATCTGCAATGCCATGCTGCTCCCTGCCTTCCCTCTTCCTGCGTTCTGTATAGATGATCCTGCTCTTCTCAACATACAGAAACCGTGTGATAAGATCCATCATCACCGTGACATCATCCTCATCCATTCCGCCATCGCTGTAATCAACGACACGGGCATAACCTGAATAAAGATCGATCGTGACAGGAAAAGCTGCAAGGTTGCGATCATATACACGGACTGCGGATGAATCCGATGACTTCATCCACCTATGGCCTTCAAGGGCATTTTTCTTAAGGATCTTCGCGAAATCTTTCTTCTCGTATTCCTGCATTGCGCCGTAATGTTATCCTAGGGCAGGAAAAAAGAACAGAGGGTTGTGCAAAAAAACAAGTACGAGATTTCTCTGTCAAATCACCGCCTATTCAGATTACAATCAATGTATGGACAACGATGACGCTATCGCTTTCATCAAAGAGCGGGAAGAAAAACTCGGAGGGAAGATCCTTTACAGGACATACAGCACCTGGTATGGACGCATAGGGAAGGAAAAGCGTGAGTATGGGGTTTTTCTCTATACAGATGGGAAAGTGTTCGTCTATGAGGATTTCGAACGCAATCCTCAGATACTGGGCATCCCGATAAGGACAAAGAAGAAGGAAAAGTATGAAAAGCTCGAAGTCTCCTTCCCTGCCTCCTCAATCAGGGAAATCTCAAGAGTAACGAAAAGATCGGCGGAGGTATCGCTGTATAATGGCAAGGATCTGTCAAAACAGGCCTCTTTTATCGATAAAGCCCTCTGCGCAGTGGTGACAAAGGTCGTGCTGGATAATGGAGACATCCTCTTTTTCGAGCTGATGGATCCAAAGAAGTTCGAAGAGAGTGCAGAGAGATTCAGAGGTAATCGATGAGCGTATTCAAAGCATATGACATAAGGGGAATATGGGGCAAGGAAATCGATGAGGATCTCGTATACCGGGCAGGGTTCTTCCTTCCGCACCTTCTTGGATGCAATGAGGTTGTGATCGGCCGTGACATAAGGCTGAGTTCCGATGCAATGCATGAGGCGCTTGCAAGGGGGATCACAGACAGCGGAGCCGATGTACTCGATCTCGGGCTCAGCACTACTCCGATGGTCTGCTTTGCCTTGGTCTATCTTTCAGCTGGGGCCTCTGTCCAGATAACAGCATCCCATAATCCTGCCGAATACAACGGACTTAAGATAAACCGGGCAGGTGCTGTCCCGGTCGGAGGGGACTCAGGCCTGAAGGATCTGGAAAAGCTCTGCATGGAAGGAGAGGTCATAGCATCTTCCCATAAAGGTGTAATAAAGGATGCATCATATGTGAAAGAGGCTTATATCAGATTCCTGAAGGACAAAGCAGAGGACTATTCATCTCTCAGGATATCAATAGACTGCTCAAGCGGGGTAAGCTCCCTTATCATAAAGGATATCCTTCCCGATGCAGACTACATCAATGATACATTCGACGGAAAATTCCAGGCCCACGAGCCGAATCCGCTCGATCAGGCCAGCTGCAGACAGCTTGAGGCCGAGGTGCTGAAGAACCATAGCGATATAGGGATAATCTATGATGGCGATGCAGACCGTGTCGTCTTTGTCGACGAAAAAGGCAGATTCATACAGCCGGACTATATGATCGCTGTTCTCGGGCTGTACTACAAAGCACAGGGAAAGACAGGCAATGCTCTAGAGGATATCAGGACATCGCGATCCACGACGGAATTCCTCGAAGCTCTGGGATACACAGTGCATACCTGGAAGGTCGGGCACGCTTTCGCAAAGAAGAAGCTAAGGGAGATCAGCGGGATATTCGGGGGAGAGCTTGCTGGACACTACTATCTCGGAGACTTCTTCTCCTGCGACAGCGGCATACTTGCCTCCCTGCATGTGCTCTCTGTTCTCAGAAAGCTCAAGGCGGATGGGAAAACGATGTCCGATCTGATAGACAGCATAATCAAGTATCATAACAGCGGAGAGGTCAATTTCAGGCTTGAGAGGAAGGATGAGGCGATACAGGCCCTGTATGATGCATATGCACCCGGCGCATCCCGCATCCTCGATTTCGATGGCTACAGGATAGAGTATCCTGACTGGTGGTTCAATGTCAGGAAATCCAACACCGAGCCATATCTCAGGATTGTGGCAGAAGCCGATACGAAGGAGCTTCTTGATGAGAAAATGGGAGAACTGAGGGAGATTATCGGAAGATTTTCCTGATTTGCAGGAAAAATATGCATCTGATTATCAATAAGCTGGGTATAGCATCCTAAATGGAGGTAATTATGAAGGTACTGTTATTCGGTGGCGCCGGGTATATCGGGACACACGTTGCGCTCGCTTTCCTGGACAGGGGAGATGATGTGGGAATCTATGACAATCTCTCTTCCGGTCTGAGAACAAATGTCCCGGAGGGCGCTTCTTTCTATGAAGGAGATATCCTGGACAGGGAAAGAGTCTCTGAAGTCCTCTCTGAAGGATGGGATGCTGCGGTGCATCTTGCGGCTTTCAAGGCAGCAGGTGAATCCATGCTCAAGCCTGAGAAGTACAGCGAGAACAACATAACGGGATCGCTGATTCTAATCACTGAATGTGAAAAGCACAACTGCATGAATTTCATCCTCTCCTCTTCCGCCGCGACATATGGAGAGCCTCAGTATCTGCCGATTGACGAGAAGCATCCGAACGATCCGACGAACTACTATGGATATACGAAGCTGGCGATTGAAGAGAATCTCAAGTGGTACTCGAAGCTCCGGGGCATGAGATTCGCAGCCCTGAGATATTTCAATGCAGCGGGATATGATACAGAAGGCAGGATGACAGGGCTTGAAAGAAATCCGGCGAACCTGCTTCCGATCATAATGGAATGCGCTTGCGGCATCAGGAAGCAGATAGGCATATTCGGCACCGATTATGACACCCCTGACGGCACCTGCATCCGTGACTACGTCCATGTCTCGGATCTCGCTGAGGCCCATGTTCTTGCAGCGAAGTACATCAACGATGAAAAGGAGAATCTCATCGTCAACCTCGGATCTGAGACAGGAATATCTGTAAAGGAGATGGTAGAGGCTGCAAGAAGGATCACCGGAAAGGAGATACCTGCCATCGACAGTCCCAGAAGAGCAGGAGACCCGGCACGTCTTGTCGCATCCTCAGCCCTCGCGCATGAGAAGCTTGGATGGAGTGCGAAGAAGTCCGATGTCGACACACTGATAAGTTCTACATGGATGGTTTATCAGAAAAACTTTTCAAAATAAATTCTTTGAATAATCCGCAATTTGGTATCATATAAATTGCGGATTTACTCAATATAATCAATAAATCATTCTGCATATTGAAATTATTTCTATGATACAGTATATTCATTCCCGGGAGCGATTCCATGGAAAGAAAACTAGATTTTGAATTCATCGATTACAACTACGGGAAAAAAGACAACAGCAAAGCAAAAGAACTCTTTTCTATCGATACCGCCAGAAGAGCCATAAATTTCCACAGAGAGATTCCAGGCTACAAGATCACGCCGCTTGAAGCACTTCCGAATCTGGCACAGATGCTCGGGCTTGGCGGCATTTACATCAAGGATGAGGCACAGCGTCTTGAGCTGAACAGCTTCAAGGTTCTCGGAGGCTCGTTTGCCATCTCGAGATACATACAGAAGAAGCTTGGGCTTACGGATGAGGAGACGACATACGAGTATCTTGCCTCCGAGGACTGCCACAAGAGACTTGGGGATATCACATTCGCAGCAGCGACCGATGGCAACCATGGCCGCGGAATCGCATGGGCATCTATGAAGCTCAGGCATAAGTGCGTGATCTATGTCCACAAGGAGACATCACAGGCAAGAATCGATGGCATAAGAAGGTATGGCGCTGATGTCCATGTCGTAGACGGGAACTATGATGATGCAGTACGCAAGATAGCAGAGGATGCGAAGACATATGGATGGACGATCATCAGCGATACATCATGGGATGGATACACAGAGATCCCCACATGGATCATGCAGGGGTATACAACCATGCTTCTTGAATCGCAGGAGCAGTTCGCAGGTATGGGAATCATCAGACCTACCCACGTTGTCGTGCAGGCAGGAGTCGGAGCTCTTGCTGCATCTGTCATAGGGTTCTATTCGGCCTTGTTCCCGGAGAACCCGCCTATATTCATCGTCGTTGAGCCTGATAAGGCGCCCTGCGTATTCGAATCGATAAAGGCAGATGATGGAAAATGCCACAGTGTCAAAGGTGATCTTGATACGATCATGGCAGGACTTGCATGCGGAGATCCGTCCCCTATCGCGTTCAATATCCTTTCGCACAATGCGGATTTCTTCCTCTCTGTTCCTGACTATATCGCTGCACGCGGCATGAGAATCCTCTCCTGCCCTCTCAAGGGCGATCCGTTCATGATCTCCGGAGAATCCGGAGCTGTACCTCTTGGAGCACTGTACTCGATCATGACAGATAAAGGCGCAGAGGATATAAGGAAGCGCATGAAGCTCGATAAGAACTCACTGGTATTCATGGTCAACACGGAAGGCAATACAGATCCAAAGCATTTCAGACAGATCATCTGGGATGGCTGTGATCCAGTGCCCCACGAATTCCGTACAAGAAGATAGCGATCACCGGCCCTGGGATATGCTCAGGGCCTTTTCTCTGCCAAGATGCTCAGCCCACCGCTCTGTATAGAATGCAAGGTAATCCATTTCACGGAAAAAGGGAGTGTGGCTTTTCAGTGCACACCAGATGAATGACGGCAACCCTATGACAATGAGATAGAAAGGCCCAAGGTATATGCTCTGCATGGAATGGCCATATTCGTGGAACAGAGCAGAATCATTCCCGAGTATGCGGAAATCCGCAAGGCTGATGCTGCTTCCAAGCTTCCATTCATAATAGGAAATACCATGCTTCTCATACTTCCGGCATCCCCGGGAAAGGATGAAGCCAAGAAGCTCCTGAGGAAGCTGCCATAAAACAAGCAGGACCTTCACTGCCATTGCTTCAGCCTCTTCTGGTACATGATCATATCGACAAGCTTTCTGCCATTCTCAATGATAGGATGGCTGTACTGCAGGAAGAATCCTTTACGTACCCCGCATTCGGCAAAGCCGTTCTTCTCATAGAATGCCCTGGCGGAGGATGAATCCCCGGTACCGGCAATCAGGTATTCACAGAGGGAGAACTCCGCAGAAAGGAATGAAAGCATGGCAGAGCCATAGCCCATTCCTCTGAGATTCCCTTCTGTCACGATATTCATGATCTCAGCACTCCCTCCATCCGCAATGACAATCGCAAGAACAGCCAGCATGTCTTCATCATACAGACCGAACATCTCCCCTTTATGAAGATAGCGATCAAGCATTGCCATATCCTCATCTCCTTCAAGCAGAAGCGGAATGAAAACACTGCGGTCTGAATCGATTCTCTTAAAACTCAGCAAGAATCCCCTCCAGATAGGATATTTCCTCTTCTGCAGAGACAGGCTCTGCATGGCTGTGAATGACTGTTTCCGCCCCTATGTCCTTCAATGCTGAAATGAAAGCCTCAAGCGAACTCTTCTCATACCGTCCCCCACTCTCCAGATCCTTATCGGAAAGGATTTCCCCTGACGATGCATCCCCGATGAACAGCACACCCTCCGATGGTATGAAAACCAGAGTGCTGTCATCGGTATGCGGAGATGGAACCTGGAAAAGCTCAACGGCAAGTCCTCCTGCGTCAATCATAAGATGGTCCATGAAGGAAATATCCGGAAGAGAGATGATTATGGAATCAGGAGATGGATACTCCTTTCTCAGGAATGAATATTCCTCGGATATATATGAATGGAACAGCACTTCCCTGGATGCATTCATATCATCAACAAGATGGCCATATGTGGCACAATTCGCAATGGACAAGCCATGAATTGCAGACAGTCCGAAGCTGTGATCCCAGTGGCTGTGGGTCAGTACAGTAAGAACAGGAAGCGGCAATCCGGCTTTCTCCAGCTCGCTGTAAAACAGACTGATATGCGCCGAAGAGCTACCTGCATCAACGGCAACAGCGAGATTGCTGCCTTTGATGTAACCAAGCAGAGGCCTGTCAAGGGAATGATCTGGCGGCATAAACATTATACTGTCGGATATTCTTTCCATATCCAATGATTATACCATCCTGTGATCCTAAAGCCAGACCACACTTTTTGCTTTAAGTATATTTTTATATTATAAGGAATTATATCATAGATTAAAATTCTTTGAAAACTTTTTTGCAAAAGTGTTGACATGAATGCCACTTTCCTGCAAAATAACCCTTGCCTGTGGGAGTAGCGAAGCTGGTTATCGCGCTGGCCTGTCACGCCGGAGATCGCGGGTTCGAGCCCCGTCTCTCACGAATCTCTAATAACTCTATACGTTGTATAGAGTTATTTTTTTATTCGTGGGTCTGTTTTATGGGAAGGCTGACCAAAAGCTGACCAAAAGCTGACCAATTGCGATTTCCGTTGCACACTTTTGCAACGGCATTGCACAAAATAAGCACTATCTGAACTCTATC
>CALXKS010000070.1 GCA_944389015.1 uncultured Spirochaetaceae bacterium | reverse complement strand
TCAGTCATGACCTCGAAAGGAAATCACAGTTTCTCTTTGGGCCCAGACAGACGGGCAAGACCTCATGGATAAGAGAGGAGCTTGATGGTGTAAGCTACCGTTTCAACCTTCTGGACAAGAAGCTTGTGAAGGCACTGCAGGACGATCCTGCCCTTTTTGCGGGCATGCTGCGCCGGGAAGGCATCGACAGCGGGCTTGTCGTCGTGGATGAGATCCAGAAGCTTCCCTTCCTTCTTGATGAGGTTCACAATCTGATCGAGTCCACAGACATCAGGTTCCTTCTGACTGGATCCAGCGCAAGAAGACTCAGGGAACAGGGAACGAATCTCCTTGGAGGAAGGGCCGGCTGGAAGGAGATGTATCCTCTCGTATGGCCTGAAATCAAAGGTGATGCACCTGAACTTGATTCGGTTTTCAAGTCAGGTCTCATCCCTGCCATGTATCTTTCGGATGATCCGGATTCTGATCTCTTCGACTATGTGCAGCTCTACCTCAATGAGGAGATACAGGCTGAAGGACTGGTCAGGAACCTGCCATCGTTCGAGCGGTTTCTGGAAGTTGCGGCACTGAGCAACAGCGAGATGCTCAACTATGAGAATATCTCGAAGGATGTCGGTGTCAGCCGCTCAGCCGTCATCAGCTGGTTCCAGATCCTCTATGACACGCTCATCGCCTTCGAGGTTCCTGCATGCACGAAGACGAAGAAGCGCAAAGCCTATGCCTCATCGAAGTTCTATATGTTCGACCTCGGTGTCATCCGCCATCTTCTCGGATTTGAGAAGATAGAGGCAGGCAGCACTGAATACGGGAAGTTCTTCGAGACCTACATGGCAATGGAGATGAGGGCGTATATCGGCTACAGGTCAAGACCGAAGCTCAACATCACTCCACTCGGCTATTGGAGGAGCCTTTCCGGATTCGAGGTCGATTTCATACTCATGGAGAAAGTTGCGATAGAGACGAAGACCACACGCCGCCATACGGCAAGAGATCTCAAGGGGCTGAAGGCCCTGAAGGAGGAAGGCCTCTTCTCACGGTACATTATTGTATGTAACGAGGACTATGCCCAGACGACAGAGGATGGCATAGAGATTGTCCCCTGGAGACAGTTCCTTGATGAGCTGTGGGCAGGAAAGATCGTATGATGGCAGTAGCTTTTCTGGTAGCGTTTTCATGATGATTCTTCTGAATTTATATCAGCACCTGCAGGCGCAGGAAATTTTTTCCTGTAAGTATTGGAGGTGAAATCGCTTTATGATACCATTTTGGGTGTAGGGTTCAGACGGAACTCATTCATCTCACTTTTCTTGTATGGAGAAACGACCTTCACGAAGTAATAGCCAATCTTATCTGGTGTGGATGCGCTTTATTGCATCAATTTGTGGTCAGGTCATCCTTATATCCTGATTCCGGCTTCAAATGCCTGGCATCAGTAATAAATCACAAAGATATTTATCAGCTTCGTACTGCCCGGAAAATCTCTTTGAAGGTTATCCCTGGCTGAACACAGCAGATGATTTGTTGACGAGGAATCCTGAAGGAAGAATCGGCTTCCCCTAATCCGAAATTTAAGAAAGGAGATGTGTAATGATAAAAAAGAATATCTGGGATTTTGTCCCATATGTCATTAAGGAAAAAGAAACAAACAGCAATCTGGCAAGAGCCTTCAGGTTTGTGCTGAGATGCCCGGAAAGAGAATACCTGGTCTGGGAATACCTCTGTGATTTCATTGACCTCGAGGACAAAGAGGCGCGCGAGATGCTTTCAATTATCGGATCGGCCATAGTAATGTTCGAAATCGAGGAAGATGGTTGCGATTCACTCGGAAAAGCAATCAAGGCATTGTCGTACGACGGAGAGCCCCCTGCAAGGTTCTCAAACCTTCTTATGGCCAATACTATGAAATCGCTTCTGGAAGATCTGAGGGTGATACTGTATGGTCTCAGGAATAAGGACAACAACCTTTCTTTCCAGATGCTGTTGAATGATCTTGTCGACTTCAAAACTGATCCGCAGGAAGTAAAGGTCAGGTGGGCCAAAGCATTCTTCGAATGATTCTCGCATGAAGCATCTCGAAAAGAATGAAACCTGATGCACATTGGGCCCGATAGGAAAAAGTCGGGTCCATTGTTTTGTTGCATAAGACATTCAAAACGTACAGATAGAAGGAGAAACAATAAACCTTATGAGAAAAAAGTATAGAAAGATAGAATTTCCTGCATTGACAAAGGAACAGGAAGAAGAGCTCGAAGCACTCGGGAATATGCGAGAAGAAGATATCAACATAGAGGACATTCCTGAAGTGGATTTCACCGATGCACATTCATTTTATTCGCTCACTCCTTCCGAGGATATATGTAGCAAGGGCTGAGCCCGATGAACAGTGTAAGGAAAATCGCAGGATATTGAAGGCGTACGCCGAAGAACCTTCTGTTGAGCCGATTCGAATCATAATCCATATTATCAATCCAATTTCGGCGTGTTTACTACTGATTGTTTAACGAAGTCGATTAGAGAATCTCAAAACCTCAAATATTTGACAGGAATTGCATCGGGAAACCCGTGGAGTCATATTCAAGACATTGTTATTTTAAGCTATCATTACAGTTATGCCGAATGTGTTCGATATCCGTAACCGAATGATATATGACTTCAGATCCTTTTCAGAAAGCTTTGTATCCCCAAAGGCTTCTGATATCTCCAGCTATCTCTCTGATGAATCATACCAGAAGAAATACTGGCCGGATCCGCTGCTCCAGATCAATCCGCATTATGCGACTGGGGACAGCATCGATTCTCTCGTCGATGCTGGAGTGCTTTCAGAGCCATGCAGAAGGATATTCCAGCGAAATGGCCGTCCCATGCAGCTGTACAACCACCAGGGGAGAGCAATAAGCGCGGCAGCCAGAAAAGAGAGCTATGTTCTGACGACAGGAACCGGTTCCGGCAAGTCTCTCAGCTTCTTCATCCCGATAGTGGATTATGTCATCCGGCAGAAACAGCAGTATCCGAACGCAAAACGCACATATGCAATCATCATGTATCCGATGAACGCTCTGGCAAACAGTCAGCTGGAGGAGATAGGAGGGTATCTATCAAACGATCCGGAATGCCCTGTGACCGTCGGCAGGTATACCGGACAGGAAAGTTCGGAAGAAAGAACCGCTTTGACTCAGAATCCTCCAGACATCCTCCTGACGAACTACATGATGATGGAGCTCATCCTCACACGATATCAGGATGTGGACCAGAAGGTCATTGAACATTCAAAGGACCTGAGGTTCCTCGTTCTTGATGAGCTTCACACATACCGGGGAAGACAGGGAGCTGATGTCGCGATGCTCGTAAGACGTATGAGACGCAGGTTGAATGCGGACAATCTTATATGTATCGGCACCTCGGCAACGATGACGTCAATCGGCACCACAGAGGACAGGAACCGTGCAGTAGCTACAGTGGCTTCCAAGATCTTCAGCACGAAGATATCCCCGGATTCAGTCTTCGGAGAGAAGCTGATGCGGATGACCGACTCAGGCAGGGATGACATGCTTTCATCCGACCTGCATGACCGTGTTGCGAAAACAGTCACGTTCAGTGATGACGATGATGAGCTGCGCAGGGATCCGATAGCAGTATGGGTTGAACTCAATCTGAGTATCCACAAGGAACAGGGCTCTTCCGACATGAACTACGTACGGGCTACTCCAATGAAGCTTGGAGACGTGTTCAGGAAGTTCTCGGAAGATTCCGGATGCTCCACGAAGGAAGCGGAGGATATCATAACACGATTCCTTATCAGATCATCGGAGAGCAGAGACGGGAAGGCTCCTCTCTTCGCATTCAAGCTTCATCAGTTCATCAGTGGTCCAGGACATCTTCTGACGACACTCGAACCGGAAGGGGAAAGGATTGTCACGACAGAAGAGCAGAAGCTGGCTCCGGGACGTACGGACGGAGCCCTGCTGTTCAGAACGTATTTCTGCCGCGATTGCGGTCAGGAGTTCATTCCTGTCATAAAGGACAAGGACATCTACACTCCACGACTGCTTGATGAGATTCCTGAAAAGGATTCAGGGCTGGAATTCG